>JAITBS010000363.1 GCA_031283515.1 Planctomycetaceae bacterium | reverse complement strand
GTTTTAAACAATACAATACGGCGTACTCGCCGACTTGCCCCTGTTACGGCGAAAATTAAAAAACAACCGCGTACAACACAACAACAAAACTAACTGCGATGACCATGGGTTTGTTGTTTTATTCTCTTTGTACTCCTGAGGTTTTTAAACAATCGTTAGGAAAGATGAGGTGGCAATGAGGTTGTTTCCATACGGAGTATTGACTAAAACGTTTGGGTAGTCAACCAACAACCCAATTACCTGAATTTTCAAGCAAAATAAACGACACGAAACAGGAATGCTTCCCTCCCCATTTCAACTAAACCGAGACGCTACTGAATAGATCTCCAGATTTATTATACAATGATCAAGGACACAAATATTCGCAAAAATTATCATCCATCGAATGATATTCTCACTGCCTTTTCAGGGCAAAAGTATTGTTTTAACAATCTCTTAAAAAACCAATTCAAGACAATGAGAAGTAAAAGGTGGGCAATTCTTCGGCGCAAGATTATCTAACCTATCCGTCGCCTACCTGATAAAAGATTGCCAACCTTTTGTTTCGAGGTGAGATGTTTTTATGGAGAGGCACTTTCTCTGCCGTCTTTTGTTCCAAGTGCCCCCCAAACACCCCATCGAGAATCTGGATCAATTCCTCGTATTTGATTTGTTCCTGATCCCATACTATCCAAAGGCAATGTCCGAGCAGGACTTGTTTCTGTTCCTGTATCAATTGTATTGCTGATAAAAAAAGTTGACCCATCGACACGGGCAGAATTAACACCGCCCGAATGGTTACTGCTTGCCGAACCAAGTACCCATGATGCAGCCTCCGAATCATTGGAATTGGAAAAATTACCGCTGTTTGGCGGTAAAATTGTACTAAAACCAATAAACCAAGGCTCACCACATGCAAAACGGAATCCTCGTTGAATACAATGTGTATCGCCGGTTGCAAAAGAATTGGCGTTCTTCCATTCTTTGCCTTCATATTGATTTTTGAGGTCAGCCAACGTTTGTTCTGCCGGATCGAAAGTAAATGTTGCGGCAATGTCTTGTAGTCCTTCGGGACGGCGGGCTTCGGACAACAAAATCGTGTTACTTGTTCCATCACGAACTGCAGAAAGATCATAGTATCGTGTTCGGCAATGGAACATTCCGCGATTCCGTCCATCGGCTTCGGTTCCGCCATCCCTTTGTCCTTGATGGTCTCCGATACAATACACAGTATTTGTTCGCCCGTAATACCGTCCGGTAAACGGGTCTTTTGTGCCGTCACTCGGACAAAGATACGTCGGAACAACTTGTTTGAGCAGGTCAATATTATCATTGACCGTAACGTTTGTTGTTACCGAAGCAAATTGCTCATGAAGCGGAACTTGCTCAATAAACGGCAACAATGCGATATTTACTGAGAACCGTCCCGATGTGGCTACTTTCGGCAGTTGACAACCCAAAGTTGGAATTTTGTTGTTAACGTCGTGGTAGTTTTGAATTCCCAACGCGATCTGTTTAAGATTGTTCATGCACTGGGAACGTCTTGCCGCTTCGCGCGCGGCTTGAACTGCAGGTAGCAGTAATGCAATTAACACACCGATAATCGCAATCACTACAAGTAATTCAACAAGTGTAAATGCATATTTTTTCATTGAAAAATCTCCTAAATTAGTGATGAATGGATAGAAATATTTTACATTTTACGAAACAAAATTTTTCATGAAAAAGTTCACAACAAATTTCCTTTTAAATTTTGTTTCACTGTTTGTACTGAAAACGGTCTCAATAATACCAGACCGGTATTATTTATTGCAACGATTTTGCTTCGCCGGCATTCATTGACCCTAAGGCTCCCCAGACACCAAAATCGGATTCGCCGTCTGTTTTGAGCGATGTTAAAGTTGTGATATTACCGTAGTCGATGGTTTCGGTGATAAACCGAACAGAAGCATCTGCCAGAGCCAAATTGACCCCGCCGGAATGATACGATTGAGGACCGCCGAGAAGCCGGTCATTGCTTGTGCTTGAGGAGCTGTAACAATTCGGTGAATTGGGTGGCATTATTGTACCGAAAAGATTATTACACGGACCGCCGTCAAACCACTTGCCGCCAAAATCTTCACTGGTTGATGTTGTAACGCCGGATGATTTATATTTTCCGCCGCTTCCTTTTGTATCCATACAATCTTTAGGATTAACATTAACCGGACCGGGATTATTTTGATTTTGAATTGCGGATGTTCGGTTCATCGCCGCGCCGCCAAGAATGTATGACTTGTGATTAAAAAAAATTCGTTCGCTGACAAATGCCGTATTGCTCGTTCCATCTGTAATGGCATTGATTCCACGCCAAACCATAGCTCCGAAAATACCGCGAGTTTGCGGATCTTCGTAGACGCAACCGGAAACACTATTGATCGTCGCGTTGTAGGCATTGCCAGCCCAGTCACCTTGACAAACACAGTAATTAGTAGGTCCAATTCCCGTTCGTGCATTGGCAACGTTATCAGATGGACACATCAATGCTTTCAGTTTTGCTTTCCACGGATTATCTGCATCAGTGGTACCGTATCCCCAGTCATTGTTTGTTGTACTGGTAAACTGAACACAGGGATTGGCTTTTATTTTTTCCGCAAGAGTATTTTGTTCAATGAAAGGTAAAATGGCAACCCAAGCACTATATCGTTGCCGATTTCCCTTGCCGACTGGAGCGGATGTTGCTGTTCCGGTAGCCGAAATACCGTTACCAGGCGAACCGTAGCAACGGGACGGAAATGTAAAATGGATATCATGGTAGTTGTGCAGTGCTAATGCCAACTGCTTGATTTTATTGGTACATTCTGTTCGTCGTGCCGCTTCCCTCGCTGCCTGAACAGCCGGTAACAGAAGAGCGATTAACATGCCGATAATCGCAATCACCACAAGAAGTTCGACCAATGTAAAGCCGAAAGGTGAAGAGCGA
>JAITBS010000362.1 GCA_031283515.1 Planctomycetaceae bacterium | reverse complement strand
GGATTCGCTTGAGATGTCGGATCAACAATCGCACGAATATCGGTTTCAAGAGAGGGATATAATTGAAGGGCGGAGGGGCGTCCGGTTGAGCGGTGGGCAACTATAATCAGTCCGCTTTCTTTTTCCGCAAGACCTTTTTGAATCGTTGCCGGTTTCCAACCCAAAAGTGTTTTGGCAAACCTGGCACTTCCATGACAATAGTTGTGTGTTACTTGTGCTTCAAAAGAGCACTTCGCTTCACCTTTGAGTTTCTTTGCCGCGTCTTTAATGGTAACAATCATTTTCGCTTCAGGACGTGAATACATCTTTTTTCCCTCCTCGTTTGATAGAAAAGAACAACAATGGAAATAGTAACAAATTCAAAAAATTAAGTTAATATCAATAGAAAAATGGAACTCTATTTCAGGCGATAAACCTTAATAAATACAAAATTGAATTACTAGAAATTCCCAATGGTAATTCGTTTACGCTTCCCAACTATTGCCTGAACCGGAAACTGTTGTTTGAGCGGAGGGTGAATCATTGGCAGGCGTTGTTCCGGTTGTTGGTTGTTTGGTTCCGGCGAGTGAACTGTCTGTCTGAATACCGCCGGTCATCCCAAGAGGTCGAACGCCTTGAACAAAAGAAGGTCGAGCAAAAGTTGTGGTTCCCGATGTCGTTTGGCGCGGCGGAACACGAGTTGAGAGATCAAGTTTTGTTCCTTCGTTTGAAGATTGGTTTGTTGAACCGGTTGTTGTACCGAATTTTTCGCAAACAAGCCGCCATGTTTCCCGCTCCGAATTGAGAACCCGCAACGCATCATCCAACTTCTGCTCGTCACGCGACATTCCACCTTCCGCAAGACAACGGAAAATAAAAAGATAAATCGATGCTAATTTTTTAGCAATATCTGGACTTCCTTCCCGATCAAGGGAACAAAGAATTTCCGTGACAATATCCTGTGCACGGGAAAGTGATTCAATTCCATCATCAAACTTTTGATCCTTCCAAAACTGTTTTGTCCGATGGATATTCTTAATCGCCGCCTCTACTAACAAAAGTTGAAGTTTTTGCGGAGTTGCCGTGTGAACTTCCGCCTGAAGGTAATTTTGACGAATTGATTGCCCTTGACGCATAAATAGTTAATAGTTAGTAGTTAGTAGTGAATAGTTAGTAGTTTATAGTGGAGAGTTGATAATGAGTCGATTTACAATACGAAATTTTTGTTTTGACTCTTTTCGCGTTTTTTCGTGATTTTTCGTGTGGTTCGTGTTGTAAAAATACTCTCTCTGTGAACTCTGTGTTCTCTGTGGTTCACTAACCTGAAGCGGAGTTTGCCGCCCATGAGGTAGAAATGGAAGAAATCGTACTCATATCCGAAGACATTTTGGCTAACGCTTCTTCCATTGCGTAAAATTTATTGAGCATCATTTGCTTTTTCACATCAAGCCGTTCCTGCAAGAACGTAATACGTTCTTCGTTTTTGGTGATTTTCAGGTCAAGCGTATCACGTTCATAATAAGCCATTCCGTCATAATCGACTAACGAATTGGCGGCATCCATAAATGTTTGCGCCCAACCTGTTGTAATCGTTGCCGTTTTACCGTCGTCCCCGATAATTTCCTGCTGCTTGAAGAAAAACTCCTGAATACCATCAGGATTGCTTTCATACAACGTATCAAAAGCGTCTTCATCAAATGTTAAAAGACCGGTTAATTCATTATCGTATGTTAAAAGACCGGTTGATTCATCGATCACTTCATCATCAAGACTGGAACGTATTGTAATTCCGATTGATTGTAATGAATTTATTCCCGGTATGCCATAGACCCGTTCCAAAAGTGCATTCGTAATATCACGGTCAAACGCTCTGGCAACATGGTTATTGTACAAAATCGCACCCGTATTTGTTTCAACATCATAAAAAGTATTCGTATTGAGTAGTGTGCGGAATTTATTGTAGTTTTCGACGAAGGTTTTGAGCGCCGCCTTAATATCAACACTTGATTTTTCGCTGGTGATTGTAACCGGCGTATCGGAAGTTCCTGTTACGGTCAGATCAATACCGCTGACAATATTTTTGAACGTATTCGAACCGGAATGAAGTACGACTCCGCTGGAACTTTTGGCATCGCCGTAAACAAGAATGGCATCACTGGCTTCGGTCATATTTTCCGTTGTTAAACCGAGACAGGAAAGGTCAATATTCATTCCTGCTGCTGCACCGGTTGTTTTGCCGGAAATTGCCAAACGATAAGGAGTTGTTGTACCGTCGGCAATAATGGTTGCGGAAAAATTACCGCCGACATCATTGATTTTCTTGCGAATGTCATCAAGCGTATCCGTTTCAACAACCTCAATTTTGTACGTCGTACTGCCGTCAATTTTTAAATGTCCGTTGGCATCTTTTTGCGATTGATTTGCCGATTTGTTAATACCCAAATCGGCGGCGAATTTTGAAACACTATCATCAAAACAGGAAAAACTGCCGCTTCCGCCCGCAAATTCTTCAAGAAGAATACCGTCTCCGGTATCGTTAATACGGGCGTTCACGCTCACATTGGTACGGTTAATCGTATCAATAACATTGCCAAGTGTTTGATGTGTTGATGAGTCGAAAGTCAATGTTTCGGATCGTCCGGCGGAATCGGTGAGGGTGATTTTTCCGCCGGCAAGTGTAACACCTCGACCGCCGTTTAATTCGGAGAGTTTGGTGTTATACGAAACGACTTGCCGGTTCAAACTTCCGCCGTCAACTTTCGACTGATTGGAATTGATGTTCAATCCGAGTGAAGAGGCGATATTCGGATTGGTTGTTGTCGTTACGGTTGTTGGTTGTCCGCCTTCTTCTTCGGCGGGAGTTTCTGTTGTTGTGGTTACGGTTTTATCCCGAAAAATCAGATTGGCGGTATTTTTTCCAGTGGTATCAACAAGTTGGAAACCGGTTTTTGCGTCGTTCATTTTAACAGTAATTCCGATTCCGTATTGCGGTTCTTCGCCTGCCGCAACTTCGATTTCGGCGGTTTGCAGTTTCTGATTCAGTACAGTAACTGCATCCTCAAATGTCTGCATTGAATTGAGTTCTTCCTGCGTGAACGACAGAACGGCTTTATTTCCGGCGCGGTCTTGAACTTCGATTTCGCCGGCGGTTGCTTTGGAGAGTCCGTAACCGCCGTTGAGTGTGGACATGAGCGGGGAATTGAGACCGCCGATGAGTTGACGTGTTGTCAGTGTTCCGTCTTCGGCGACGAGGCTCGTGGTATAATCCCCGTCAATAAGTCCCAATGTACGAAAAATCGGACTAATATTTCCGCTCGGCTGAACAAAATCAGTTGTATTGCTTCCTTCCGTCGTATCACGAAAAACAATCCGACGCCCATCATCACTGATCGACGCCTGAACTTTTCCGGCAACACCATTTGTATCCGTTGAATTATTGATTGTTTCGAGCAAATCGCCGACCGTGAGTTCACGATTAATTTCGGGAGCACCTGCTGCAACTTCCTCTGTTGTCGAACGCCGGTTGAAATCAATCGAGACCATCGAGCCGTCTTTACAATACACGGTGATTTCCGGCAAGATAGAATCAAAAACCAAACCGTTTCCGTCATTGAGTTGGTTAAGACTCATATTTTCACCGAGCCGGTAAATCGAATTTCCTACGGCAATTCCGTTTTCATCCGCCGTCAGTCCGGCAAGACCGAGAGAGGCGGCAGTGGAACCGCTCGAAACTTCCTGAACCAAAAACTTTGAAGGATCGCCGCCGCTCAAATCCGTCAGTACAATCCGATCATCAACCAGTTCCGCTGAAACATCAATATTTTGAGCATTGTTGATTGTTTCGATGATATCGTTCATTGTTACGGCACTGCGTAAATCAATTGTGGCGCGAGTACCGCTTCCGTCGGTGATTCGGAGAGAGCCTTTGGTGAAACCGTCACCGCCATTGATATTTTGAAGTTCAACACTGTTTTCGAGCGACCAACTTCTACCGATAGTAATTGTTCCGGTTTTTCCCAGAGCAGCCGTATCACTGGCAACTCCTTTGGCAACCGTTTGCTGTGTTGTCGCAACTTGAAGCGGTGTAAAGGTATAAGTTCCGACGGTGGGAGTTCCATTTTTTGTGGCGGTTAAGGCGTTAGAGTTACTGCTGGTGAAGTCGCAACGGTTAAACGCATCCGCTTTGTTCAGGCTGCCGATCATGTAACTTGATGTCAAGAATGTTGTCATCAAATCTTCAACAGCCTGCCGTTCTGTTCGCAAAAGTTCTGTTCGTTTCTCAAGATTATTTTTTATAACAGAATCGAGAGCAATTAACTGATCAACCAGACTAACATAGTCAATTCCCGAAATAAGTCCAACACTACTCTGAATACCTGACATGAATTTACCTGTACTTTGTTTAGACTGTTTAGTCCTTTTATAACGATTACTCTCTATTTTACTCTTTCAAATACACAACATTTATATCATTAACTTATCGGTTGTTTGTCTTTAAGAGTATAATATTTGATATCGAGTACCATGTAACAAAGAAACATAAAATAGGAAAAACAGACAATACAGGTATTATACATAATTTTTTAAGCCTAGACTCGCTAAAAATATTTTATTACTGAAAAATCGAATACAATAAAACAATTCAAAATGTTATGACCGTTACAATCCGTATAAATTTTCCTAAAAAGTTTTCTGATGTTTGTTGTTTGTTCTTCCCTCAAACATTGCTTACCTCTTGATTTCCTTCCGTAAACAGATACAATTCGTTCTTTATATGCGGAAAGTTTTACGGAATAATTGTGTGTTTCCAATTCATTTATCGTTTTGACTAACCATGAACTCAATAAAATGACAATAAGTGTTGTATTAGTTGGTGTTGGCGGACAGGGGATTTTGTTAGCAAGTGAAATTGTTGCGCAAGCGGCGGTTGCGGCTGGTTTTGATGTGAAGACCAACGAAGTTCACGGAATGGCACAACGTGGAGGGTCGGTTATTGCGCAAATCCGTTATGGTGACCACGTATTTAGTCCGCTTGTTTCTAAACACACGGCAAAAGTTCTTGGTTCGTTGGAACAGATAGAGTGTTTACGTTACCTTGATTATCTTGCAGACGACGGATTAGCGGTTGTTTCGAACCAAAAGATTATTCCTGTAACTTCTTCAAGCGGCGGTATTCCCTATCCTGATATTGATGAAAAGATTTTGTCTCAATATTTTTCAAAACTGGTTTATCTTGACGCTATTTCTATTGCTGCGGAACTTGGTAATGGCAAAGCCGCCAACACTGTTTTGCTTGGAGCCATGTCAACCAGTCTTGATCTTCCGGAAACATCATGGTTTACGGCGATTCGCCGAAGTGTGAAGCGGCAATTTATTGATATAAATATTGCCGCTTTCCAAAAAGGCAGAGAAATAGCAAATAAATTATTTGTAACGATTCAGTAGTGATCTTAATTTTACGGTAAGCGACCTTTCGCCGAAACGCCGCAAACGTTATATGAATCAATACTGTAAATAGTTACAAAATTATTTGCCGGCATCGCTTGTTAAATCAAACTTAAACACGTTGGGCAATTTTTTTGTTGCGGTTATGGTTTCTTTCGATTCCGTGCCGTATTTTGGCGGAATAACGTTGCGCGTTTTAACTTTTGATTCCATCGGATCATCGGTTTCCGTTCGAGTGCCGGGTATTTCTTCCACAGAACTGAATTGTACCGAATATTCTTGATCCGGTAGAAGCCCGTGTTCTGCCGAAAGTGAAAAAGTTCCGTTTTTAATGGGCGCACCGGTTGTCACTAACGGTGTTGCTCCCGGAAGTGATGAAAATAATACGTTGCCCTGTGCAAGCGGTTGACCATTCAAAGTTACTTCGCCACGAACTGAAACTCGTCCTTGCGGATTATTGTTGTTACAACCCGATAATATCGGAAACAATAGAAGCATAAAAAATAAATGTCTCATAAATTTGAAAAAAGGGTAAAAGGTTGAATATACATTACCTTGTTATTAATTGCTTTTTTGTTTTTTTACATTTGACGTATAACAATAAATTGCTCTGAAAGAGCGTTAGGATTATAACCCACCCCAACGGGGTGGGTAACAATGCTCTCCCAAACAACGCCCTGAAAGGGCAACGGGAAATATCATTCGAGGAATAATCTTTTTTGCGATTATTTGTGTCATTAATAATTATACAACTTTTGAACAATATTATACAATATTGTTCAAAATATTCTGCCGCCCTTTCAGGGCTTGTTTTTGAGGATGATTCGTTACCCACCCCGTTGGGGTGGGCTATAATCCGAATGCCCTTTCAGGGCAAAAATACTGTTTTGACAATTATGGTAACGAAACAACTTCGCCGCCGTTGGTCGAACCG
>JAITBS010000280.1 GCA_031283515.1 Planctomycetaceae bacterium | reverse complement strand
AAAATCTTATTTTTAACAGTATTTTGAAACAGGTCAATGATTTTTTCTTTAGTTCCTGTTTCATTTTGTTTTAGGTTAATATTTTCTTCGGGCGTATTATTATAAGTTACCAATGCCGGTTTTTCTTCATTGCGTGAGAAGAAGTTGTTTTCGACCAGATTTTTTCCGGCACGATGAAAACGGAGCGGCGGTTGAAAAGTATCAACAATAAGATTGAAATCAATCGTAAAATCAGTAGAACCCTCATCAAGGAACATTCCGTTACTTTCGGCACGACCAATATTACACGGAATATCATGAATTTTATTGAACCCCAACCGTGAACCGGGTTGCCGTCCAAGTGTGTAAATGGCTCCGCCATCAGAAAGAAGGAGCATACAATGATGTAAATGACTGCCAAGAACCATATTTTCCTTAGCAGTAGTCATCGTATCATTCCATGACCAACCCAGTGAAACTCCAGTATAAGGTGTATCGTAAACCTCACAACGGTCAACAGTTGAATTTTCCGTCAGACCAATCCATATTCCTACCGCTCCGTAAAGTGTTTGAGCAGGTTTGGTCACTTTACTAAATGAAATTACATTACATTTTGCCGTATGATTTTCGTTATGTGTTCCAATCATTACCGCATTGGCTCCAATATCTTCAAACGAACAATTTAGAATCAAATTAGCATAACAAGATTTTCCAAGCCAAAGTCCATTTTCTCCAAAATGACGGAATCTACACTGATCCATCGTACAGTTTGACACAAAATCCCATTGAATCGCCGCTGGTGCCGCATTCACAAAATGATAGTCAAATCGTTTTCCTTTGTCATTGGGAGTGTTGCGAATAACAGGTTCACAAAAAGTAGCGGCTTGACGTCCCCAATACGTTTTCTCTGATTTCTCATTAAAAGCCGTATGTTCAAATCCGAGATTACAAAAATGTAAATTTGTTACAGGTCGAGCTTCCGTTCCTTCCACAATAATCAGTTGCGAAGCAACCGGCGCAATCACTTTAATATTGTCGGGTGTTTCACCTTCTTTGAGTTTGTAATAGAGTTTTCCTTCTTTTGTATCCAAAAACCATTCGCCGGGAACATCAAGATAAGCTCTGGAATTTTCAAGAAAATAACGGGCATGTGGTTCAAAACCGTCAATGTTCCAAAAAGGAAGTTCTCCGCCTATTTGTAACGGTACGGTCAACTTGTTTTTTTCCGTATCAATTGATAAAACCGGAGTACGAGTGATCGACCAATCGTGCAGAAAAACGAGTTCTATTTGATCAATATCCTCAACCGACATCAATTCTTTCGGATGGAAAAAGAAATGAGTACGGCGGTCTTCGCCGGTTTTATCAACCCGAAGGCAATCCGTGTTCGGAAATCGAGCACGAACCACGCGAACATCATTGACATAAAGATCACGAAAGAACCAGTTACCGGCTTTAACTTCCGGCAAATCCGTTACAACACATCCGTCATTCCCTGTCGGAACAAATCCCGAAATACGTCTTCCACCACTAATCACCGCACCATGTCCTTCGTAAAACACCTGATGATAGGCTTTGTCAATGGTTCCGCCGTCTTCCGGTGTAAATCGTAACGGCTCCGTTAATAAATATGTTCCTGAAAGTAAATGAACTTCTTTATCTCCTTCTTTTTCGGTTTTTGTGTTACGAAGAGTTTCCTGTGCTTTGGCAATTGTTTTCAATGGTTTTTCTTTTGTTCCGGGATTGGAATCATCTCCTTCCGGCGACACATAAAAACTCAGAACAATATTATTGTCCAGAGTTTTCTCCGCCTCAACCTCTGCCAAAACCATTTGTTGCGAAGTGTATAAAAGTAACAGGGAAAATGTAAATAACATCAATATTCGGTTTTTCATAATAAAACACCTTTCTGAAAATAAATCAAACAGCAAAAAAATGATTACAGAAATTGATTCTAGGGAATTTCTAAAAATCCTGCATCATGTCTAAAAAGTAACAATTGTAAAATCCAGTGAGTTAAATTTTAACGATTTCATTCAATGTGTCAATAAGTTCAGAGATTCCGATTTTGTTTCTATTAGTGGTTGCCTATTGCCTCTATCGTTGTGTGACCAATGATTAAAACTTGGCAAACAGGGGCAAAGTGAAGCGGAGTAATCGCGTAATACTGCCGAAAATAATATTGTGTTCTATTCATGGTTGATAGGAATGCGAACACTTTATTTTTTTGGTAAACCCAAGTAATTATGTGTTATCGTTTCGTTTCCGTCTGCTGTTTTTTTTTTTTTCAGAAAATATTTTTGTTTCGTCAATATCACATGGAAGTAAAAAAAGATTTGGAATTTGTCGTTTTGGTTTGTAATTACGAACCCAAACTTCCAAATTGCAACCCGTTGAAATATAAACCGTTACACAGATTTGACGAATGGAATCGTTCGTAACAAAATAAAATGAGACGATTCAATATATTTAATTTCTGAAAAAGTTTCTTTTCTATCCTCTCTTTAATAACAAACGGGTTGTCTTGTACATTCTGTCCGGCGTCTCTCCTATTTCGTTGCAACAAATATATTTTGTGACGTAAATGGGTTATTACAATAGTACGTTATTACCTAACAACGAGGAAAACTATGATCTGTCAAAACACACAACAAGGTTGTGCGGCGGTTTACGCACGTTATTCATCCGATCTTCAGGACACATCGAGTATTGATGGTCAGATACGCAAGGCGCGTGATTGGGCGAAGCGGAATGGATTTTGTATTCACGAGAACCATTATTTTGTTGACGAAGCGATTTCCGGTACGAAAAATTGCCGTCCCGGTCTTGATCAAATGCTCACTATTGCCGAACACGGTGAATTTGAACTTCTTATTGTTGAAAGTCTTAGCCGTTTGGCGCGAAGCCATGTTTATGCGTCAACGGTTATGATGCATTTTGTTTATGTACTGAAAATACGTATTATCGGTCTTGACGACGGTTGTGACACAAACAATTCGGGTTGGGAATTACTTGCCGGTATCAAAAATATATTAAACGAACAATATATTCGTGATCTCAGTAAAATGGTTCGGCGCGGTCATATTGAAAATCTCATGCAAGGTTTTTCGGCTGGTGATTTATGTTTCGGTTATAAATCGGAACCCGTATCGGAAATTCGTGTTCGCGGACGGAATCAAACACCTAAAAAACGATACATAATTGATGAGAAGAATGCGGTTTGGGTTCGGCAGATTTTTGACTGGTATGTGAACGAAAACCGGTCACTCCAATGGATTGCGAAAGAACTTACACGGCTGAATGTTTCCAAAGATCACCGCGCCACAACACCGTCATGGCATCATGCTATTGTGAAGCGTATTTTATCGAACAGAAAATATCTTGGCATTTGGGCATGGGGACAAAAACGTTCCGAACGTAATCCTGTTACAGGACGGATTCGTTGTTTTCCATCTTCGCCGGAGGAAATTGTACAACATACTCGGTTGTTTCCAGAACTCCGGTTGATCAACGATTGTCAGTTTGCCAAAGCGCAATATTTGCTCAAAAACCGGAAAATTTCATACTTAGATAAAAATGTAACACATAAAAGATATATTCATGGTCAAAGTAAATATCTTTTATCGGGTTTGGTAAAATGTGGTATTTGCGGCGGAATTTATCAGGTGGGCGGCAAAAACAGCCGGTACATCTATTGTCACAACCGACGCCATAACGGAAATTGCGAAAACCGTACACAATTACCGCGTGTGTTGGCTGAAAAACTGATTTTGCAGGAAATCTCTCAAAAAATCCTGACGAATAAACGATGGATTAACACGATTTACGCTACAATTAAAAATTTAATTTTGAAAAGTTTCGAAGGAGTTTCCATTAAAATACAATCCAAAGAACATACAATGATTGAGTTACGTCAAAAGATTGATCATTTGATTGACCAGATTGAAAACGCTCCGATTCTGGAACTTCGTCAACGTCTTGAAAAACGTATTGATGAACTGCATCAGGTAGAACTTGATTTACGTGAACTTCGGGTTCGTGCGGGCAAAGCGATTCTGTTTCCCAATCGGGATTGGCTTCTGGGAAAATTGGACGAGTTAGGTAAAATACTTACAGGTTCAGCAGGACCAGCCAATTTGGTATTACGAAATTTATTGGAAACTCCCATTTCTGTTGTTCCGGTCAAATTTCCGAAACATAAACGTTGTTTTTTACGCGGAACGTTTCAGTTACGCGCGGAAAGAATCGCTGCAACATTAATCGGAATTGATTCGGAAAACGAAATCGATGGTCTTGTTGAAGAATTTGTCATTGATTTTAAAGACACAACTTTTCGTGATGAACGGCGTCGAAAAGTTTCCGATCTTTATCGACAAGAAGGCTGGTCAATTAAAAAAATCAGCGAGAATATTGGAATTTCGGCAAGTCATGCATCTAAATTACTCAAGGAAGATTATCAACTTAGAGGTGATCAAGTTCCTGATTTTCGTTGTTTCAATCAATTTGAAAATTTTCGGAAAGAAATCCCACTTGACACCTGATTGGGTTTCATGTAAAATTTGCAACCAGTTTAATTGCAATCGTTTTTTTCTGTTTTGATATATTTTAATTTGTCATGCAGAATAATAAACCATAATAATTTCCGTTTTTTAATTCAACATTTGGAGATTAAATTATATTTTGAAAAATAAATTGCCCGAATTTTTGTTCGGGTGTTAAAAAAATCGAGTACGTCAACAATACAGAGATCGCTTAGGCGAACAGTAATTTTCTACATGACGACCGGATTTTCCGAGTAGAATATTACTGCAAAGTTATAAAGTTACGTAGCTCCCGCTGAGGGAGCGTCGCGTATAACTTTATGGGTGAGATTCTGCATTACATTTTAAAACATGTAGTGCACCACTTTCGTCGGTGGGAATAAACCTGTCCTCTGTAACGTGTCGCTCCTAAGTCTAAGAGCGATATTCTGTTGCCGTTTCTCGGCGTTGC
>JAITBS010000248.1 GCA_031283515.1 Planctomycetaceae bacterium | reverse complement strand
CGCAGAGTTATCACTCGTTTTGACAAAAAAAATATTCTTGCGAATCAGCCGTTGTTGGATTTGCTTCAAAATTTTGCGACACAAAAAAACGTAACGCCCGCGCAAATTTCTCTTGCATGGATGTTGCACAAAAAAGAGTTTATTTCGCCAATCCCGGGTTCAAGAAAACCAGAAAGAATAGAAGAAAACATAAAAGCCGCCGACATAAAACTAACAACAGACGAATTTAATCAGATAGAAACAGAACTCGCAAAAATTAAAATTCATGGTAATCGTACTGATAAAGATATTATGAAATTGAAGGAACTAAAATGAAAATTATTGCAATCAATGGAAGTCCTCGTAAAAATTGGAATACGGACTCGTTGCTGAGAAAAGCGTTAGAAGGCGCCGCTTCGCAAAATGCAGAAACGGAAATTGTGCATCTGTACGATTTGAAATACAAAGGATGCATCAGTTGTTTTGCCTGCAAGATAAAAGACGGCTCATATACTTGCGCGCTACAAGATGATTTAACATCCATACTGGAAAAACTGAAATCGGCAGACGCAATTATTTTCGGTTCGCCTATTTACTTTATGAATGTTACATCAGGGACGTCGTCGTTTCTGGAGCGTTTTTTCTTTCCTTATATTAAATACAGTAAAGAAACTCCATCGTTGTTTCCCAAAAAACTTCCCACCGGATTCATCTATACCATGAATATCACCAAAGAACAACTGGACGAATCCAAAATAAACTTGAATCCTTATGAGATGTTTATAGAAATGGTATTGGGCGAAAAACCAATGCTGCTATATTCGTACAACACCTACCAATACTCCGATTACAATAAATACGAAAGCTCAATGTTCGATGAAAAAGAAAAATCAAAATATCGTGCAGAACAATTTCCGCTTGATTGTCAGACCGCCTTTGAAATGGGAAAATCACTCGCTAAAAATGCTGAAATGAATAAAGTAAATTTGTAACCGTTCAAACAAAAACTTTAAACAACCTTAAATCGAAAGGAGAAAATTATGTCAAGAACAATGTGTTTATTTATTGCGTTTACGATTGCTTTATGCGGCGCGGTTCAATCGCAAAGCAACGTCGAAACGCCAAAAACAAAACCAAACAATCAAACGGTAAAAAATATGATGAAAAAAGGAAAAATAACTGCGGGAAGAGACCGACTCGGAAATCTTGCACCGAAATTCGCCGAGCTTAACGACGACATTTTGTTTGGTCAAGTGTGGTCGCGCGAACAGGAATTTTCCGCAAGAGACAGAAGCTTGGTAACAATTGTATCACTCATCGCGGGCGGTAATTTTGAACAGTTGAAATCACATCTGCAAAAAGGCAAAGACAACGGTTTGTCAAAACAGGAAATTGTCGAAGCAATCACGCATCAGGCGTTTTATTCAGGATGGCCCAAAGCATGGAGCGCATTCAATATTGTCAAGGAAGTTTACAACGAAACGGACACGGCAAAGAATACAATTCTCGAAAAATCGGTAATTTTTCCGCTCGGCGAACCAGTCAATCCTCAATGGTTTACCGGCAATGCCTGGCTGCAAATGATTTCAACAAAGAACGCGCTCAACACTGTTGTCGCGAATGTAACTTTTGCGCCCGGGTCGCGTAATCATTGGCATTCTCACAAAGTCGGACAGATTTTGCTCGTAACCGGCGGCGAAGGTTGGTATCAAGAAAGAGGCAAACCCGCACAAAAATTAAAAGAAGGCGACACGGTCAATATTCCGGCAAATGTAAAACACTGGCACGGCGCAACAAACGATTCATGGTTTGTACATCTGGCACTGACCACCGGAGAAAGCGAATGGTTCGAACCGGTTACAGATGACGAATACAATAATTTACAAAAATAAAAAAACACTCAACAGAATTTTTTCGATGGGTGAAAATTCTAACGAATTTTTACTCATCGCTATTTTGGGAAACCGGTACGCGGTTTTAATAAAAATTGAATTTTTAGAGATTCCCTTAGGAAATTAAAGAATAAAGTTATTAATTTGGAGAGAAAATTTAATGGAATTGAACGAACTTTTAGAGTATCTCAACTCTCGTAAACCGTTTATTGGAAATGAAGCGGCAAATCAACTTCTTCGGCAATACTCCAATGAAGCAATGCGTATTACAGCGGAACTGAACGGCTCTTACCATGAACCGGAAATGGTTCGCCGGATTTTTTCACGCCTTATCGGAAAAGACGTCGATTCATCTTTTTGTCTTTTTCCACCGTTTTATACGGACTTTGGAAAAAATATCACGGTAGGTAAAAATGTGTTTATTAACTCGTGCTGTTGTTTCCAAGATCAGGGAGGTATTATAATAGGCGATGACGTTCTGATAGGGCATCGGGTAACTTTGGCTACGCTTAACCACGGCGTTTTGCCGAAAGATCGTGTTTCGCTTTATCCCGCCCCAATAATCATAGGTAAAAAAGTATGGGTTGGCGCAAGTGCAACAATTCTTTGCGGTGTAACAATTGGAAACAATACAATAATCGCCGCAGGTGCAGTTGTTACAAAGGATGTTCCCGCAGATGTTATTGCGGCGGGAGTTCCGGCGAAAATCATCAAACATATTGAAACAGGTAAACAGAACAGCATAAAATAATGGACGCTTCGTTGTAGGCGGCTTGGTCTCCGCAACGGTTAGGTCATTCTGTTATGTCCATTCGATCTTTTGAATGAATGAGATAATTTTCGTGTTTACTCTACCCAAAATTTGGGGCGTTGACTCCCCCCCATTGACTTGGAGTGAACTCTAGCTTGTAAAATATTAAAACATGAAAATTGATTACGGGAAAATTTTCAGCAGAATTATAAAAGAACGAAATAATATTTTCGTTTGTTCTGTTGTTTTAATTGTTCCGTATTCAAGAAACTAAACTTTAAACAACCAATTCAATCGAAAGGAAAAGAAAATGATGAAAAGAACAATGTGTTTATTTATTGCGTTTGCGATTGCTTTATGCGGCGTGGTTCAATCACAAAGTAACGTCAAAACGCCCAAAAGAAAACCAAACAATCAAACAAAAATGAAACAAATATCGCCCAAAGATTTTTCAATCTTTAAAGTAAGCGACAATGTTACTCTGTATAGCGTAACGTTCAAAAACCAGTACAAAATGGATGTTGCGGGACATCTTTTTATTCCGAACAAATTGGATCGGAATACTCAAAATCCTGCAATCGTTGTTGGTCATCCGATGGGAGCGGTGAAAGAACAAAGCGCCGACATTTACGCTTCCAACTTGGCAGATAAAGGCTTTATCACCTTGTCGGTTGACTTGTCATTTTGGGGCGAAAGCGAAGGACAAGCTCGCAATATTGTCTCGCCGGACATTTACGCCGAAACATTCAGCGCGGCAGTTGATTTCTTGGGAACTCGTCCTTTTGTGGACAAGGAACGAATCGGCGCTATTGGAATTTGCGGCAGCGGCAGTTTCGTTATTAGCGCGGCTAAAATCGACCCGCGAATAAAAGCGGTCGCGACAATTAGCATGTACGACATGGGCGCGGCAAATCGTAACTCG
Organism: Planctomycetaceae bacterium; assembly: GCA_031283515.1. GTDB lineage: Bacteria > Planctomycetota > Planctomycetia > Pirellulales > Thermoguttaceae > WRKP01. The sequence goes on along the minus strand of JAITBS010000248.1, from coordinate 488 downwards.
CTCAATAAATCTCTTTCTCTGGAACAAAGAAAACAGATTATCGCCGACGCCGCTCAACAACGTTATGTCGAATTTGAAGGCGGCAAAACTAAATACACAAGCGGATGCGTCCACGAATTGACTCCCGATTCTAATCCGATAGAAATTGAGTTTTTCAATTTCTACCGCACGTCCAGAGGAGAATTTATCCCGAAAGGCGTGCCGCCGGAAACAACTACTCACCCGACACTTACGAGCAATATCAAGTTTATGAATTTCTATCCGTTCAACGATTTAGAGATGATTTCGCCGCGTCCGTTGTTATTCATTACGGGCGACAAGGCTCATTCCAAAGAGTTCAGCGAAGACGCCTACAAACACGCCGCCGAACCAAAAGAATTATATTACGTAAAAAACGCCGGTCATGTTGACTTATACGACCGCTTAGACATAATTCCATTCAATAAACTGACCGAATTTTTCACCCAAAAAATGAAATAATCAAAAAA
>JAITBS010000065.1 GCA_031283515.1 Planctomycetaceae bacterium | reverse complement strand
GTGTGATATTCCGGTATGATTCGTAATCAATCCGACCCGTTTTCCGCGTAAAACCGCAAACCGGTCTTTACAAAGAAGGTCAATTCCGGAAAGTACATTTTTCGTTTTTGTCGTTTTTGACACAGTATTTTGCGGAACAAGTTGCTGATAATGTTTCATTGTTTTTCGTACAGAATCAATGCGTCCGGTCTGTAACGGCAAATCGGAAACAGCATCAGCGGCGATTGTTCCGATTTCTCCGGCAAGAGTATTGACCGAACCTTTACCGTCGGGATGAACGCGGTTGCTTAGAAAGATTACAAACAAATCAAGAGCAGGATCAACCCAAAGTGATGTTCCGGTAAAACCGCCGTGTCCGAATGCCGACGGCGACATTGTTTTACCGCGATTGCCGGAATAACCGGTCAGCATGTCCCAACCAAGACAACGATAACCTTCAGGAATTGTATTAGCGGTTGTCGTTAATTGTACGGTTTCCGGTTTTAAGACATTGGACTGTCCTTTAATTTCGCCCTGATTAAGTAACATTTTTGCGAAAAGAGCAAGGTCTGCGGCGGTTGAAAACAATCCGGCATGTCCGGCAACTCCGCCAAGCCGAAAAGCACGCGGATCATGAACTTGCCCCAATTCACGATCTTGAGTCGGAGCAGCCTTTTTCGACAGTTCGGCATTCGGCACGAAACATGTTTCCGTCATACCAAGCGGTTCAAAAAGATTGTTACGAGAAAATTCGTCAAGCCTGAAACCGGAAACTCGTTCTACCAAAATTCCAAGTAATTGAAACGAAACATCGGAGTAACGAAAATCAGTCCCTGATTTTTTGACCGGACTTAAAGCGAGTAAACGTTCCGTTGCTTTTTCAACTCCGTCTTGATAATCCGCAAGATCGTTATCGGGAATAAAACCGGCGGTATGGAGAAGAAGTTGACGGATGGTAATCGTTTGTTTTTCGGGAGTTTTAAATTCCGTGAGATATTCGGCGACAGGGGAATCGAGTTTCAATTTACCCTGTTCGATCAGAATCATAATACTTGTTGCTGTTACGATTGGTTTGGTCAATGAGGCAAGATCAAAAAGTGTATCGGAAGTCATGGGAACCGGCGGCGATTCTTTCGGAACAACCTTTTTGTTACCGTAAGCCTTCAAAAAAGCAATACCGTTACTTCGTCCGATACAGACAACACAACCGGGCATTTTTTTTGCGGCAATTGCTTTTTCGGCAATAGTATCAATTCGTTGCAAAATTACCGGATTGAAACCTGCTGATTCCGTTTCAACAGAAGAAGGCGAAATTCCAAAAACAGAAACCACCGGAAAAAATAAAAATGAAAAAACAAAAAATTTTGAAATATAATCTTTCATAGAACACTATTATTAGGCAACATGTGAAAATAAAATTGCTCAATAGTACAAAAATTAACAAGAACCGAGTCTGTAAAAAATGTAATGTCCCTATTTTTAATTATGTACAATTGATCAAATTATTTTCATGCCATACCTTAATTTGAACAGGTTTAAAATTAGTAATACTTCAACAGTTTTTGTATTTTACCGCCAAGATAGCCCAAATAACATAGGCGGCTTTTACGGATGGTAATGGAAAACACAAAACCGGTCAGAATTACCGAATCAACCGTTTGCGACATTTCGGCGAAATGTCGCCAACCTACTGAATAGATACAAAAATTTTGTTCAAAACCGTAATCGTTAAAATATTATAACCGCCGTAAATAAACAAAAGATAGGCAATTTATACAATATTTACCGAAAAATTATCCGGTTTTAGGGTTGCCCACTTTTTTAATTATCAAATTATTTGGCAAACAATTACGAATCTTTATAACTCTATTGATCATAACTACTCCACTTCAATCAACAATATCAAATCCGTTCAAGTTCTTTCAGCGAATAAAACGATAAATTCAAAAACTGTGTTCATGTTTAAAAACAAAAAACGAATATCATGAAATTTTTTATGAAAGATAATAGCCGCTCAAACAAACGATCACTTCAAATTGAATCGTTGGAACAGCGGGAGATGTTAACTGTTGCGCCGCTTCTCTATTCTATTTACAGCGAACAATCGCAATATTCCACCGATTTTAACACCGAAGCGATTGCGGCTCCAACAGCTTCCGATCAAACTGCAACCAGTATTAAATTGACGTGGGATGCGTCCGCTTTAACCGGACTTCGACCGGAAGAACCATTCAAAATTGAACGTTCCGCCGTCGACTCTTCCGGAACTGAAAAATGGACACAAATTGGTTCGGATATTCCTTACAGTTACACCATTGGAAACGGAACGTATTCCTGTGAACTCAAAGGGTTGACCGCATCAACAGAATACAAATTACGTGTTTCGTTTGGTTCCACTGCTTTGGGACGCGGTTACACGGATGCTGTTACAGTTTCCACTCTCGACAGTGAAATCAAAGCCGAAGCCGCTTCGTCCACTTCCATTAAACTTTCGTGGAATATTGCCGGAAAAACAGGAACGTCGTTTACGGTGAAAAAACGTCTTGCCGGAACAACAGCATGGGAAAATACCGGTATTACAGTTAAAGCCGACGGTTCCGCAACGGCAACCAAAACCTGTACCGTTGATTCGTTAAACACCGCTGAAAAATATGAATTTCAGCTTTCCTATTACGATACTACCAATGTTCTCCGAACAAGTCAGGTTACAGAATGTACAACCTTGTACGTCTTGAACGCTTCCAACAATACACTCAATTCGGTCAACCTCTCCTGGAATACCGCAATGGGCGGAACGTCACACGAAGTCCAGATTTACACCGGAACAACCAAACCAACCGCCGCTACCGTCTGGACAAAAGCAACAACCGAAAACATCAACCCCAACGAATACAAAGTTACCGGTCTCAAAGAAAATGCGTCATACTATTTTCGAGTACGATATAATGTTACCGAAAACGGCGAAGTTGTTACTAAATATACCGATGTGCTGAGTTATTCCTCGCCGACGAGTATTAAACTAACAAATGTAACGGAAAATTCCATTGACGTGTCCTGGACATTCGGCACCCAGAGCGGAACTTCGTATTATATTCAAACCAGCACAACCGGAACCGATGGAACATGGAGCGATTATCCCGGTGCCAATACCGCCAACAAATCGTACACGTTAAAAAATCTTGATTCCGGTAAAGAATATTATGTACGTATTCGCTACTATTCACCTTCCAGCGTGGAATCATTTTCCGCTGCCGAACATATTATCACCGGAATCGCAACAAAATTAGAAAATGTTACGGAAAGTTCGGCAGCTATTTCATGGAATATTCCCGATCTTTCAACTCCCGTTAATATCCAACGTTGTGATGGTTCTCTTGATCCTGAAATTGATACGAACTGGCGGACAATCGCAACAAATATTTCGGCAACTACCTACACGAACAGCAATATCGGTTCAAGTAACAAATATTATTACCGTATTTCCTACGAATCGGGCGGTGAAACGAAATACACTATTTACGTTACAGCGTTGACAATTGGAACGGTAACTGTTTCCGATCCGTCGTTGGACACGGTCAAACTCGACTGGAATTTTAAGCCGAAACAAGGTACCAATCTGGTTATTCAGCAATTTCAAGGAAATTCCGCACCGACACCGACATCTGATTCGGCGTGGGGAACGGCATCTGTAACACTGGACAGTGATTCTCTGGGATGTACGGTTAAGAATCTCACACCGGGTTTGAATTACTTTTTCCGCGTGCGTTACACTTCAGAACTCGGAACTGTTGAACAAATAACAAACGCTACAAAAATTGTGATGACCGTCGGAACAAATCTGATCGCTTCCGAAACCAATACAACTTCCGTAACACTTCGATGGGCAAAAACAGGTTTTACGCAACAAAAAGATAAAAATTTTACGGTTTTTCAACGTGATTTATCCGGTGCCAACGGAACCGACACTAATTGGCACGAAATCGCAACTCTCTCCTCAAGTCTCAATACTTATACTGTTACAAATCTTTGGGGCGATACTTCTTATCAGTTCAAAATCGGTTATCAGGGCGAATCGGAAAGTCAAGCGGTTTCAACAACGCTAGACCTGACAACCAAACCTTACACGGTAAATATTTTGAATCTGTCACAAAATTCCGCTCAACTTACGTGGACATTCGCCACCGATAAAGACGCCGAAATTAATACTTCGTCAACCGGTGATAACGCCGGAAAATATATCCTTCAGAAATACTTCGTAAGCGGTGAACCGAGCGAAACGGAACGATTATTGGATGTTGATGATGCCAAATGGACAAAAGTGGGTGAGTGTCGTTATGATGATACTCCGCATTACAATTTGACCGGTCTGACAAAAAATACGGCTTATTATTACCGTATCGTTTACACTTATCGTACAGGCGATATTGCGGCGGGATCAGGTGTGGATTATGTTGTTCCGCTGCGAACAAAATTTTCTGAAATTGTTACGGTAAAAACCAAAAGCGACCTTTGGACAACCAGTACCGGTTCTTCTTCCGTCAACCTCGCTTGG
>JAITBS010000019.1 GCA_031283515.1 Planctomycetaceae bacterium | reverse complement strand
ATAGTGAATAGTGAATAGTTGCGCAAGCGGAGTACTACCGTTTTGGTAAATTAGGACGTTTGCGACACTATTCACTATTCACTCATAACTATTCACTAAAACCGACCTTATTTTCACCTAATTTTTCCTAACAAAACAACCTCATAAAGTAGTTGAGAGTTGAGAGTGGATAGTGGATAGTGTCGCAAGCGGAATAATAACGTTTCGGCAATACTCCGCATTGCGAACTATCAACTATCCACTATCAACTATCAACTACTTTTAGATTTCGTATTCTTTGATTTTTCGGTAGAGTGTTCGTTCGCCGATACCGAGAATTTGTGCGGCTTCTTCACGGTTACCGGCAACAGATTGAAGAGTTTCGACAATAAAAAACCGTTCGATTTCTGTGAGCGGTTTGCCGACCAGTTCCCGAAGACCGCGCAATGTATCAATACTCCCCGTTTTATCGGCAGCAGACGCCTCAACCGAATGAGGCAATGTCAAAATGCCGCCAATTTCTTCCGGTAAATCATCCTGATCAATCAAACCATCATAGTCAACCACAATCATACTTTCCGCAACATTACGGAGTTGCCGGACATTGCCGGGCCAATCAAAATTAAACAAAATTTTCCGCGCTGCCGAAGTAATTCCTTTAATTGTCTTCCCATAACGTTTGGCGAATTGTTTCAGAAAATGATCCAGCAAAACCGGAATATCCATCGAACGATCTCGAAGCGGCGGAATCCGAATTGTTACCACTTTAAGACGATGATATAAATCTTGCCGGAAAGTCCCCGAAATAATCGCTTCTTCAAGATTCCGGTTTGTCGCCGAAAGAATCCGAACATTGATTTTAATTGTGGCATTAGAACCAACCCGTGTTACTTCACTGTTTTCAAGAACACGCAACAATTTGATTTGGGTCGGCATCGGCATATCGCCCACCTCGTCAAGAAAAATTGTTCCGCCATGTGCGTATTCAAATTTTCCAAGCCGATCCGACGAAGCATCCGTAAACGCCCCTTTGATATGACCAAATAATTCGCTTTCCAAAATATGTTCACTCAACGCACCACAATTCAGAGCAACAAACGGTTTATTTTTTCGCGGACTGTTTTGATGAATGGATTGGGCGAAAAGTTCTTTACCAGTGCCGGTTTCGCCCTGAATCAGAACAGTCGCATCTGTTGTTGCAACACGTTTGAGACGTTCGATGACGGCGAGCATTTCGGGGCTGTTGCCGAGAACTCCGGTAAAACCAAATTTTTCGTCAAGACGTTGCGTCAGTTCGCGGTTAATTCGCCGGAGTCGGGAACTTTCGCCAGCCCGTTCGGTAATTGTTCGGAGTTGCTGAAGATCAAGCGGCTTTTGCAAGTAATTAAACGCCCCTTGACGCATCGCTTCCACCGCAACTTTCACAGAATTATGACCCGTAACAACAATAATCTCTGTCTCTTCGGAAACCTGTTTAACCGCTTTGAGAATCTCAATACCGCTATCCTGATGTTCCAACATCAAATCCGTAATAATCACATCAAAATAACGAGATTGTATTTTCACGAAGGCATCGCTTTGCGAGTGCGCAATCACACAATCCGCCCCAAGCTTTTCAAGACTCGCAACCACAACATCCGCATGGTTTTCATCATCGTCAATAACTAAAATAGAAAGCGGTGATTCAGACATAATCAAAAAATAAAGAACAATTTTTGTAATTATTCAGTGAGATTTTTTGTCCGCAAATTACGCTGATAAACGCAATTTTTTTACGAAAATCGGTGTAATTTGCGGACTGGTCATCGGCAGACGTTATTATTCAATATTCCCAACCTTTTCGGAATTCCGGTTTCAGAGCGGCTTGAACTTCAGGGCAATTTTGGGCAATCATTTTTTCCGCATCCCATTCAAATGTTTTATGTCCGGCTTTGAAAGCCGTGTTACCTAAAATCGCTGTTTCTGCCATCGGTCCCGAATATGCAAAATGACATGTTGCCGGTTTTTGCCCCTTGCAAGCGTTGAGCCATTCGCGGTGAAATCCGGGCGAATCCGGTATCGTCTTTTCAGGATACACAAAATCCGCAAAATCAGATTCCGGAAGTAAAACATGTCGGTCAAAACCCGTCAGTAACATCCCTTTACTACCAACAAATAAATTGTTTGGATTAACATTTTGGTTCTCTTTATTTTTCGCCGGCATTGTAATTTTGTACTTCTCAAAACACGCCGGCTTGGTCGTATGCGACCAGAACAACTTCAACGGCGGTAACTTGCCCCGCATCGGAAAATCATAAACAATCGCCATCGATTTGGGTGTCCGTTCCGCGTCCGCCTCTGGTCCGCTTGCAGAAACATTGACCGGATATTTCAAATCAAGTGCCCAATACGGTAAATCCAAAATATGACACGACCAATTGCCCGTTTCCCCAGTACCAAAATCCCACCAAAAACGCCAATTATAAGGAACAAAAGCGGACTTGCCCTTTGTTGTTGCAAATTTCCAATCTGTCGGACAAGGACCGAGCCAAACATCCCATTGAAGTGTTTCGGGCGGTTCACCAATTCCATCCGGTTTGTCCGGCATTCCGCGATCTCCGCCTATCCACGAATAAACTTCCGTAACATCGCCAATCGCCCCACTCTTGATAAGTTCCACCACACGCGCCATATTTTTAATCGCATGACGTTGACAACCAAGTTGGGTGGCAACTTTCATTCGTTCCGCTTCTTCCGTAATCATACGTATTTCCGCAACAGAATGAGCAAGCGGCTTTTCACAATAAACATGTTTTCCGGCACGAATCGCACGAATCACCGGATGATAATGCGTATGATCCGGCGTGCTCACCGTAACAGCGTCAATGGACTTCTCAAGTTTATCGAACATTAACCGGAAATCATAAAATTTTTGGGCATTCGGAAACCGTTCATAAGCCTTACCTGCACGAACATCGTCAACATCACAAAGCGCAACAACATTGACAAGATCCGTTTTTTCGGCAATATTATCGAGTTGAAATTTACCTTGTGCTCCGAGTCCGATAAACGCAACTGAAATTTTTTCATTGGGCGATTGACCGTGTGTTAGAATACCGCTCGGTAAGAATAAAGCACTTGCTCCCGTAATTGCCGAAACCTTGAGCATTCGGCGGCGATTCATTTTTGTTTTTAAATTGTTTGACATGTTTTTGTAAATTGTTTGACTGTTAAAGGAACAGAGATTGTCTCTGAAACAATAGTTACTGTTAATTTATACTTATTCCGTCGTGATCATATTTTATGGCAGGCGGCGTAAGTTTTTTATTATAAAGACTTATGAAAACATATAAGTGGCTGTTCACTACCAGGTTCACTCCTTCAAAACGGTATTGTTCACCATGAGCGGGAATTGATGTTAAACTATTGATTACAAATGGGTTATGATATATCTCAATATAAAAACGATTAAAATGTTCACATTAGAACAGTTGTTAATATTTTCGGTTGAGTCTGGCAAATGGTATCAGTAACTAATAACGATGCTGTAATCAAAGACTATATTATAGAGAAAAACTTCAGAAATAAAAGTCATTTTTAGCAAAAAATTTATTTTGAAG
>JAITBS010000658.1 GCA_031283515.1 Planctomycetaceae bacterium | reverse complement strand
AGGGAGGCATCCGTGTTGTACGAACGCTGACGTTAGTTTACTGGAATTAGTAATCTATCAGTGGAATTTTTTTCTCCTACATCCTGAAAAGACAACGGGAGTAGTTGATAGTTGATAGTTGATAGTGGAGAGTGGATAGTGTCGCAAGCGGAGTAATACCATTTCGGCAGTAATTCCGCTTGCGCAACTATTCACTATTCACTATTCACTCTCCACGTTATTCCCTTACGGAGATATTTGTTGTTCCTTCGAAATCGGAAGAATTTCCGCCGGGGTTGGTGTTAAACCAATTTTTTGGATTCATACGTTCCCAAACAGTTTTCTTTTGTGAGGATTCCTGAATCAATTCATCATCTTCACTACTGCCGGGTCGATGGTAAACACGGTTTGGCTCCGGTAAACAATCAATTTCCAACCGGCAAGATAAAACCTTCATCTGATCCGCCTGAACAAGCATCTGAAAAACATCAGGATAAGTTCCCCCCAATTCAACCACCGCCCGAATAACCTCATCAAGTTTATTAGAAACAGTCCGTTGTTCATCAATCCCACTAAGTGCAAACTTTTTGACAACAACATTTGTAGAAGATTGACCGTTTACAAAAATGATCGCTCCGGCTTCCAAACCAAACGGTTGTTTAAGGTAAATATCGGTACCAAAAAGCACCGTTTCCGGTCGTTTTGATTTTGAAAGATGAACCATAGAAGGACCGCCAGTTACAATTCCATGATAACTAAACTGATTACCAAGATTTTCACCGCGAATAGTCCGGTCATATTGATTTCTGTTGTACAAGGCTCGAAAAGCACCGTAACGAGTTTCCGCACTGGGAACATGCAAGAGTTCTTGTAATGCCATTTCCGCTTCAATATCGGTTCGCAAAACACTGAGTGCGTTTAACGCATAAACACGGAATGCCGGTTCATTACGGGCGATCTCCGCCAGAATTTTTGCCGGAGTTCCATCGCCGAGATAAGCCAAAGAGGTGGCTGCGTGAAATCGGACTTCCACATTCGGACTGTTCAAACCGTCGCGAAGTGTCTCCATTCCCTTTTTACCGATGGCTTCCAACTGAAACGCCGCTTGTTGTGATTTTTCAGGGATTAAGAGTTCCGTTTTCAGCCGTTCCATCCGCCGAAGTTGTTTCGCCTGATTTTCATAACACGCAATCGCCTGAATGACCCGAACATACCGAGCAACATCTTTCGCATAATCAGGATGAATCTCCAGAACAATCAATGAATCTGTTTTGGCGGTTGCCATTCCTTTTTTCTGACCGGCGGAAATAAAAAAACGGTTATTGATTTCTTTGGCAATCCGATCTGTTGCAAACGCCGATTCGGCACCTGATTTCATGTGGAGTGTCAATGACCGTGATTCTTTCACACGCCCACCACTGAGAATAATTCCTTGTTTTAATCCGGCTGGATTGGAGGATTCGGCGGCGAGAGGATCATCGATCATGATGGGACCTTGCACCAGAGCAAGTGTTTTACCTTCTTTGAGACTTCCGGCGAGAAACGCCATTTCTTCGAGTTTTGTTTTCATCAGCCAGCCGCCGCGTAAACTTTTGGCAGTGGTTTCCGGCGGCAACCGAACTTCAACATCAAAAACATCACCCTCTTGAATACCCGGACGCATATAACCAAGAATATTCACTACCGCCGTAGTCGGATCCGCTAAAATAGCACGCACATCGCGAATCCCCATTCGAGTCATTTCATCATAAACGATTCGGCGTTCAAGAGAATTGATGTCATCACCGCCAGTTCCGGGCAGGCAGTTGACAAGACCGTAGCCCCGAACCTGAATCGGATGATAATTACCAATATTAGCGCAATCTCCAATAAGTTTTGAAGTTCCGTCCTCCGTTTCGAAAGAAAATTTTTCGGACATCAAGTCATCTTTTTTCTTCCGTGTTTTGAGTTGGGAGCAACTGGAAAGGAAACCAATCAGAAAAAACAATCCGATCAGAATAATAAAACCGGTTTTAACTGTTTTTAAGGAATAAAACATGTTAAATTGTTTGGAAAAATCTTTTCCCATACTTAAAATGAATTGCATAATTCACCTAGTTTTGCGACAATGATACTGAGGTCTTTAATATTTTAAGTAAAAGTCCGAAATCGTTTGTGATTTTATTTTACGAAAAAAGGAAGCATAGGAATTTTATTTTGCGGTGTCAAGACGAAATTCCGAACAAAACCCTTTTTTATCCTATAGCAGGGTGATTCGGTGGCACATTTTACTTCATTTTTCACAGAAAACACTCCAATTCCTGATCCGCCTCATTTGAGGTATCTGGGAGTGATTATTTCTGTCCTCTTGATGATAGTTTGTTTATTGATTATTCTTTTTGTTGTATTTGAATTTTCGATGGACATGGCTGGTTCTCCGATTCAACTTACAGATCAATATCAAGTTCGTTTTGATCAGGATCAGGAAGATGCGTACAAGGAAATGAGTTTAGACGAAATAATGTCGCGATTTTCTCTTCTTTCTCCGCTTCCTGATTCTTGTATTCGGGGCGATGAAGTGACGATTCTTTGTACGTGGGATGTTTCCGGCAGTGCGAGTCAGAACATCCCATTTTCGAACATGTTGTTAAAAGTGGACGATTTTCCTATTCTCTGGGATGTTCAGTTTGGTAAAAACACATGGCTTGTCCGATTGAAGGTTCGGTCAGGGATTCACACGATTCAGACATCGGGTTTTGAATCTATGTTTTTTGTGGAAGGTGCGAGGCTTCAGTCGCCGGAAAACTGGAAGCCCTTCGCAATGCACAAAGACATTGGTAATCCGAATCGTTGTCAGGAATGCCATTATTTGGTTGATCATTCCGATGAGATTGTGCGAAAAGGTCATTCTCTAACGATTGGAGCTTGGAAAGGCAATGAAAGTTGTTTGGTATGCCATCAAAATGAATCTTTTACCAAAAAACACCTTCCAATTGCCGCACCGGAAACAAGTTGTCAATCCTGCCATCGTGTTCATGGAACTGTTGAATCGGAAAAACTATTAAAATATCCCAAAAAAGAATTTCAGTAAACAACTATTTTAGGGAATTTCTAATAATTCAATTTTTTATTAACCACAGAGAACACAGAGTTCACAGAGAGAGTATTTTTTTAAGATTAAATTTTGTTTCAAATCCACCATTCTTTTGTCTATTTTAGATGATGTTTTGATACAAATTAAAAATCCTCTCTGTGGTTGAAAGTATTTTTAGAGTGTATTTTTAGAGATTCCCGACAATCTGTGTTATCAAAATTCCCGATTAACGTAATCGGGTATCCTTTGTCCGTAGAATTTATAAATTCTACCGTAAATGGGGGCTGAATTTATCGTGTGGGTCAAAACAATTGACCGAAACGATTTTAATCCGCTTGCGAACGATGAACTCTCAACTCTCCACTCTCAACTATCAACTATCCACTATCAACTATCCACTATCAACTACTCAATGATGTTGTCGAAAATAAACCAAACATCTTGGAAAAATTCAACTGAATGATCATGAAAGTAATGTTTATAAATACGCGCAGTATAACTTGTACATTCCCGAATTTGGTGTAAACTTAACTGATGTAATTTCTTCTATCATTTCCCCGTAATTTTTACCGACACATTTGAAAAAATACGGACTGTCGGTTTTGTATGACAAAACAAAAAACAATGCAACGTAATGAATCGGATCTTGGTCGAGTTTTTCCGAGTGGAGTTCGTGTTGGCAAGGTATCTTATGGGTTAGGCGTTTTTGCTTTTGCCTTTATTCCCGCAGGAATACCGCTTGGTCGGATTCAGGGAACAATTATTAATGATCCCGATTACAGCAGTGATTATTGTATCAGCGCCGGTAAAGATAAAGTGTTGGAACCGGGTCCGCCGTTTTGTTATCTGAATCATTCTTGTGAACCGAATTGCCAAATCATGCAATATGTTCGCGAAGACGATAAGATTGACGCGGAAACATTGGAAATCGGAGCTCTTTCGGATGTTGAGATGGATCTCAATGACGATGACTTCGATGAAGAACCGGAGAGTCAATTACCGGATGAAGAGGGATGTTTTTACGGTGACGGCGCAGCTGTTGAAATTGTAACAGATGAAGATACTGAGCGGACAGAAGAAGTTGACAAAGAATGCGTAACAAAAACAAACTCGCAGGATTCCCTACACGACACAATGCAATTCGAAGACGACGCCGATGCCGAACTTTGGATTGAAGCGATTCGGGATATTATGCCCGGCGAAGAATTGACAATTGATTATGCGTGGCCCGCGGATCGCGGTGCGAAATGTCTTTGCGGAAGTCCTCGATGTCGTGGTTGGATCGTTGATCCCGACGAACTGCATTTGCTGCAAGGAAAATAAAATGTAATTATTGTACAATTCCCGAACAACATATTCTGTACGAAAAACGCTTTCATTAATGTACACATTGTTTCATCAGGACGCTCACTCCAACGCCCGGCGCGGACAATTGGAAACTGCACATGGAACAGTTCAGTTGCCTGCCTTCATGCCGGTTGGAACACTCGGAACAGTTAAAGGTGTCGAGTTGAATCAATTAGAACAAACCGGTGCGGAAATGATTTTGGCGAATACTTATCATCTTTCGCTTCGTCCTGGTGAAGAAGTTGTTCGTGATCTTGGTGGTTTGCATTGTTTTTGCGGCTGGAACAATCCTATTTTGACCGATAGCGGCGGGTTTCAGATTTTTTCGCTTGCCCAATTAATGAAACTTGATGATTACGGAGTGATTTTTCGTTCACATATTGACGGCAGTAAAATTGAATTACCGCCGGAGCGTTCTATTAAAATTCAGGAGATGTTGGGCAGTGATATTGCCATGGTTCTCGATCACGTTGTTGCGTTGCCCAACACGCATCAAACACTGGAAAACGCAATGCTTCGAACAATCCGTTGGGCAAAACGATGTCGCAATGTCGCTGATCATCCGTATCAAAAACAATTCGCCATTATTCAGGGCGGACTCGATCCTGAACTCCGGCGGTTCTGTGCTGAAGCGTTGGCGGAACTGGATTTTGCCGGTTACGCAATTGGCGGTTTGAGTGTCGGTGAAACTCCGCAAGAAATGTATGACGCCCTTGATTTTACGTTACCGTATATGCCGAAACATAAACCGCGGTATTTAATGGGTGTTGGCAAACCGGAAGATATTTTGAACGGAATTTTGCGCGGAGTTGATTTGTTCGATTGTGTAATGCCGACCCGCAACGGACGCAATGCTCAGGCGTTCACCGACTCCGGTCCCATCCGTATTCGTAACGCTCAGTATCAACGTGATGACCGTCCTTTGGAAGAAAATTGTCCTTGTCCGGCATGTCAACGGAGTCGCGGTTATTTGCGGCATCTTTTTATTGCCAAAGAAATGCTTGGTCCCGTTTTACTGGCGATCCATAATTTAACGTATTACCAACGGCTTATGGCAAGAGCACGACTCGCCATTGAACAAGATCGGTTTGTTGAATTTTATCAATCGCTTTGTTTTTCAATAAAGTGATTGATATAATTGTCCATTTTTATCAATAGAGTCCGCTGATTGCTCAGATATACTTCGTGCAGTCCTATTTTTGTAATATATCAGTAGAATTTTTGTTTCTCCTACGTCCTGAAAGGACAACATAAGCCAGCCCTACCCAACGGGTAGGGTCAAAGTGATCGCCAACAAGATCGCCCATATTAGTTGATAGTTGATAGTTGATAGTGGAGAGTGTCGCAAGCGGAGTAATACCGTTTTGGTAGCAATTCGCTTTGCGGCACTATCAACTATCAACTATCAACTCTATTGCCCTTTCAGGGCGTTAGGTTGGAGAAGAACTTAACCCCACCCCGTTGGGGCGGGTTATAATCCTGACGCCCCTATCGGGGCTAATGGGAAAAACAAAAATGCCGATGATAGATTATGATGTTTTATATTTTACAACACGAAACACACAAAATAGCACGAAAAATACGAACTTTTGGTTTTGACTCTTTTCGTGTTCTTTCGTGATTTTTCGTGTGGTTCGTGTTTAAAAAATTCCACTGATAGATTACGGAAAATTTAATGAATTGTTTCGTTGTGTTTTTGGGGACATTTTGGGCAAAAATGCCGATGGAGTTGTTGCATTCGGAATAACAGGCTCCGATGGAAAATGTCAGACTCAAACACTTTTCGGTCGTGCCAACGGCGGTACGGCAGAAGGAGAATACACAGTAACTGTTTCAAAATTGAAAGAAAAAT
>JAITBS010000643.1 GCA_031283515.1 Planctomycetaceae bacterium | reverse complement strand
TGTTATTTTCCAAGAAAACGTATGGTTTTTGTAAGTAACTATTCAGTGAACATTTTATTCTTCACCTCGAAGAGGTGACATTTTCATAACCGTAGGTCAAGCGAAGCGCGACCTACGGTCAACATCTCTCCTCAACGTCGTCTGAAAGACGAAACTAAACGATCCGAATCACACCTTCGATTACTAAAATTCTGTCTTTCAGACAGAAGAATGTTGATGGTGTCCCTCCGCAGGTCGATGACCTGCGGTTATGAAAATCACACCCCTGTCGGGGTGAAAATCGAAAAACAAGCATTCTCAGGTGAAATATTACTGGGCGGACATAGGGGAACATCTAAAAACCTCATGTAAAATTTATTTTTATTAGGATCGCGGTCGTCTCGACCGCATATTTAAGCGTTTGTCATGCAGGCGGGACGCCCGCGTTCCTACTAAAATTAGTTTTTAGAAGTTCCCATAGGAACAAACGTTTATAATCCGTTTGTGAGCACTCTCCACTATAACATGAACATTGACAAAATAGACGGTTACAACTTCTCAACCTGTTTGGCAGCATTGCGAAGACCAGTAAGAATTTCCCGAAGAATAGACTTGCTATTTATCTTTGTAACCACTTCAATATTCTTGGGCCATTCCGGTATATTACGCAAATCAAAAACAGTCATTCCATGAGTTAAATGTCCTTCCGTTTCAATATCAACCGACATTTCCCGTGTTTCAAACCATTCGGGATGCGTCATCACAATATACGTAATCAAATCATGAACATGAATCCCTTCAAGAGCATAGCATTGCCGATAAGCATTGAACGCCGGTAAAATCATACTGCGAAGTAGTTGTCCCAGTTTGTACCTATCATTGGGAAGCCGATCAAAATGAGTAAGTGTAAACATAATCTGGTTGGTTACGTCTAAAGGAACCAACGTTTTGGTACAAGGTGCACGAAAAACCGCACGAGCAGCTTGAACATCAGCAAAAATGTTAAATTCAGCACACGGAGAAACATTGCCGTGTCCAGAGATTGTCCCGCCGGTAATATAGATATGGCGAATCATTCGCGGTAACTCCGGATCACGCGCAATCGCCCGTGCAATATTGGTTAACGGTCCCATACAAATAATCATGATATTTTCAGGATCATTGTGAATAGTATCACAAATGACTTTTTCGGCAGGGTGTTGCGACCGAAGTTCCGCAACCGGTAACGGCGTCCCGCCAAGCCCGTCAATCCCATAAACGTGCCGGAAATCCACCGGCGGTTGTTCATCAGGTTCACTCCCCATGCCCAATCGCGGAAGACGAGGCGGATCAAGAAATTCAATAATTGCCTGAAGATTTTTAGCCGCAATCGGAGCAGGAACATTTCCGCCAACACTCGTAATCGCAACAATTTCAATGGTTGGGTCAAACACCGCCAAACAAAGTGCCATTGCATCGACAATTCCAGGATCGACATCAAGCAAAACTTTTTTGGGCATTATACTATTTTATTGGGATTTGTAATTGTAATTTGATTTGGATTTAGAGTTGGCGGTCAATAAAAATCACTGAAAATATCACCAATTTCCGGTATTCACTACCTGTTTACACTCATTTACACGTAACATAAAAACGTGTTCGGATGTAACAATATCTAATCTCCTCCTTATTATCCCGATTATAACCGGAATTGTCAATACCTGAATAGATACAAATAATTCCCGATCTTTGGTTGATTCTCTTTTCGTCTGTTTCGTTCTTTCGTCTGTTTCGTATTCTCAAAAATAATCTCTGAAAATCAGCGAATATCTGCATCGGATAAAGTATGAGGATAAATTTTTACCCTTTTGAATAAAATTCAGATTGACGACAAATTGGGAAATTGCTAAAATGCTCGAATCATTGAATATCTAAATTGTAAATGCAGATGTATTCATGTACTTGAAAATTTGCTTTTTGTTGGTTTTTATTTTTTAACAAGATAAATTTTTTGATAGAATTTATAGGATTTTAAATAAAGAGCCGCCTTTCAACAAAACCGAATTTTGAAATGCAAGTGAGTATAAATTGCAGTTATCAATTACAGTGTCTATTGTCAATCAGATACTGATGTGATGTTTGTTATTCTAATTATCCACTAAAAATAAGGAAAATTGACATGTTAGAATTTTTTTCTTCAAGTGTTCGAATTGTTAGTTCTGAGCGGGCTGCCCAAGAATGTATTGAAGTTGCCTTCCCGAACGGAGTTCCGGAAAATTGCCGGACAATCATTTTTAACGCAACACTTGGGCATAAACTCGATAAAGTTGCCAACACGGTGCACAAAATAATTCCTTCGGTTCCGGTGTTTGGAGCGTCAGGTTGTGGTGTCACGGGACGCGAAGGTGTTGGGGAATCAATGAATGAACTGGCAATCATGGCAGTCTGTGGTCTTAAAGAAGAGATCAGTACAGCGTCTGTTACCGAAATATACGGACAAAATTCTTACGAAAAAGGATTGGAATTGGCGAAACGGCTTCAAGAACAAGTTTCCGCAATCAATACAATTTATTTACTTTGTCCGGGAATTGATATTGATAATGCCCTTGTTCTTAAAGCGTTTGTTGAAGTTTTCGGTGAAGAGGTTACCATATTCGGCGGCACTTCCTCTGATAATATGCGTGGTGTTCGCAGTTATCAATATCATAACAATCAGTTGAGTGAACATGATGCTTGGGCAGTTGGTTTTGCCGACTCGACCCTGAAAAATATTACCCGTGCCACACATGGATTTACCGCTTATGGCGAACCTTTGGTTATTACCAAAGCCGAAGGGAACCGTATCTATGAATTAAACGGACGCGGAGCATGGACGGAATACACAAACAGATTGTCCAAACCATTTGAAGCAACTTGCGGTGATACGATTCCTATCGGAGCGTTGGCGGAAAAATTGCCTCCCAATCTCGTAAAAGAATACGGTAATTCTCATATCTTACGGGTTGTTACAAAACATGACGGTGAAGTCATGTATTATCCTGTTACCTGCCAAGAAGGTTTGGAACTCTGGCTGACCTTGCGTGACGAAAATCTGATCTTCTCCGAACAACAACGCTCGTTGGAATATTTGCGCGAAAATATCGGAAATGGTAAACCTGTTGCCGTATTTCAAACGGACTGTCTTGCACGCGGACGATTCCTTTTCAATCGGGTTGTCAAAGACGAAATTATCTCAATGATGCATAATGCTTTGATGGTTGACGGCGTAGTTCCGCCTTGGCTTGGTAATTACGGATTCGGAGAATATACCCGTTTGGGCGGGAAAAACGCCTATCATAATTATTCCACTGCACTGTTAGTTCTCTATCGTTGATACAACCCTCCTATTTTCTGTGCTTTAAAATTTGGTTTTTGTTTTTTGATAAAGTTCCATAAATCATGGGATTTTAAGAATGAGATTGATTGCCGTGTGTCTTTGCAAAGCTGAATTTTCAAGTGTAATAGAATACAATGTTCTGAACCGGAAATACTGTTATTAATTTTTGAATTTCCGGTTTTAATTTATTGTTTTTACGTTACTTACAGTTCTCCAACCCTCAACCCTACGAGGTCGATTATGAAAATTTTAGCAATTAACGGTAGTCCGAAATCGGACGGTAATACTGCACAGGCGTTACAAGTTTTACTTCAGGAGGTTCAAAACGAAAATATTGAAACGGAGTTGGTTACTATCGGCAACAAAACGATTCATGGTTGTATTGGTTGTTCGCGATGCGCCGAACAACAAAATAGACAATGTGTTTCCTTTAACGATTCGGTCAACGAGTTGTTGCCTAAAATGTTTGCGGCGGACGGGATTGTACTTGGTTCGCCGGTTTATTTTGCCGGAATTAACGGAACAATGAAATCGTTTTTGGATCGGGCATTTTTTGTTTCTTGGGTCAATGGCGGTTTATTACGGCTTAAAGTTGGGGCGTCGGTTGTTGCGGTGCGTCGTTCCGGCGGATCAGCTGCGTTTGATCAATTGAATAAATATTTCCAAATCTCCGAGTTAACGACTGTTGGTTCATGTTACTGGAATATTATTCACGGTTTTATTCCGGGCGAAATCAATCAAGATTTGGAAGGATTACGAATTGTAAGAACATTGGGACGAAATCTTGCCTGGTTACTGAAACTTGTTGAACATGGTCGTGGACATGTTGTGCCGCCTGTTTTGGAAGAACCGGTAATGACTAATTTTGTACGATAGCAGAATTTACGATGAAATGATATTTTTAACTCAATTTTTTCTAACATTAATTTTCGCTTTTTGTAATATATCAGCGGAATTTTTTTAGAACACGAAACACACAAAAAAACACGAAATACACGAAATTTGTAATATTTCAGCGGCATTTTTGTTTTTCGATTTTCACCCTGACAGGGGCAGCGGCAAGTTGATAGTTGAGAGTGGATAGTTGAGAGTGCCGCAAGCGGAATTACTGCCGAAATGGTATTACTCCGCGTGCGAACTATCCACTATCCACTAATACATTGCCCCTTTGGGGTGAAGAATAAAATTTTCACCGAATAGTTACAAAATAAGATCACGACTGAATCGTTACCAATAATTTGTGACAATCGGTGTAAATTGCGGACTACTTGAATCCTATTATTATGTTTAGTAAACGGTTTTTATTTCGGTTTCGTTTTTCTTGTAAACACATTCCCAAAGCGTGGACAGGAAAAGGTTGTGATCTTGACGAAACTTATCGGCTTC
>JAITBS010000597.1 GCA_031283515.1 Planctomycetaceae bacterium | reverse complement strand
CATCATTTCGGACGTTTGTATCGAACTTATGCCGGAGCTTTTGGTTTGTACGGCGTAGGAAATATCGTTCGGAATAACCGGATTCACGACGCACCGCATTTGGCAATCGCTTACGGCGGTAATGAAAACCGGATTGAGCGCAACGAAATTTATCATGTTGTTCAGGAAACAAGCGATGCCGGCGCTTTGTACACGGGACGAGATTGGACAACACAAGGAAATATTATCGAAGAGAATTACATTCATGATCTTGGAACTTCCGATTCACACGGAACAATGGGCGTTTATCTTGACGATTGCGATAGCGGTGATACGATTCGGCGCAACGTTTTTTATAAAGCAAGCCGTGCTGTTTTTATCGGCGGCGGACGTGATAATGTTGCGGAAAATAATCTTTTTATTGACTGTTATCAAGGAATCAGTCTGGATTCGCGCGGTATGACGTGGAAACAATGGAATTCACCGGATGATCCCAGTTGGCAATTGGAACGAAAAGCCAAAGAACTTAATTATCAAAATCCGCTATGGAGTGAACGGTATCCGAAATTAGCAACAATAATGCAGAACGAACCCAAAGCACCGCTCGGTTGTGTTTTTCAACGGAACGTAATGATTGACTGCAAACAATGGCTTCACCTTGATAACAATGTATTAAAACTGTTGGAACAAACCGGTTTGAAAGACAATATTATTGTTGCTAATAATGTTGTTGTAGAAAATAGTGTCAAAAGTGATCCGGATAAACTTCCCGAAAAAGAAAAAATGTTGCAAAAATATATTGCCGATGTTGAACCGGAATTTGCGGATCGGGACAAACAAGATTTTCATTTCAAACCGGATTCGCCGTTGAAAAAATTGTTACCGGAAAATTTTGAACCAATCCCGTTTGACAAAATCGGACTTTTTGTTGACCAATACAGAAAAACGTTACCGAAAAAATAAAATAGTCCGCAAATTACGCAGATAAACACAGAAAGAAATTTACGAAAATCGGCGTAAACTGCGGACAAAAAATCACATAATTTATGAACAAAAATCAGCATAATCTGTTGACAATTTTACCTATTTTTGTTTTATGATAATTTCGTTTCTAATTCGATGTATTCGAGAAGTTTCCTGGCGGCTTCTTTTTAAGGCAGGTTGGCTTTGGTGTTTCAAGTCCTTTTTTGCGCTTCGCGCTTTTAAGAACAGGAATAAACATGATATTCTTTTTCCTCCCTTTTTATTTTTTTCATTGACAACCGCTTGTAATTTACATTGTCGTGGTTGTTGGGTTACTCAGGAAAAGGGACATAATGTTTCACCGGTTTCGCTTCCTCTTGAAAAGATAGAACGGGTTATTCAAATTGGTCAGCAAAATTCTGTTTATTTTTACACGCTTCTCGGCGGTGAACCTTTTTTGACCACAACAATGTGGGAACTAATAGAACATCATCCCGAAGCCTATTTTCAAGTTATTACGAATGGTCAATTTTTTGATACAAATAATGTTAAACGGCTCAAGAAACTCGGTAATGTTTCACCGTTGATCAGTATTGACGGTTTTGAAACAGAAAATGATGCCCGGCGCGGTTTAGGTACATTTATCAAAGCGATCAATGGTTGTCAGGAATTGTGCCGTCAAAAATTACTTTACGGAGTTGCCACAGTAGTTACTGCACAGAATTTTGAAAGTGTTCTGACGGAAGTTTATATCCGGCAATTTATTGAACTTGGAGCGGTTTATCTTTGGTATTACATTTACCGTCCGGTCGGAATGGATTCCGCTTCGGAACTTGCGGTGAATCGGGAACAATTATCGGAATTACGGAAACGATTACTCCGATTGCGGCGTAAAATGCCGATTATTCTTATTGACACTTACTGGGATGCACAAGGCAAAGCGGTTTGTCCGGCTTCGAAAGGAATGGCGTTTGTCGTCGGAGCAAAAGGAAGTATCGAACCGTGTCCGCCGATAACTGTTGCACGGAATTTTTTGGACGATAATAACGGCGATTTTTATAAAACAATTAACGAAAGTAATTTTCTGAGACATTTTCAACAATTTGTTCGGGATCGGTATGACGGCGAACGATCACAAGGATGTGTTCTGATTGATTATCCGCAAGAGTTGGCGGAATTTTTGCGTCAGGAACAGGTTGTTGATCTTAGCGGACGCAATTTTCTTACCGAACTTGATACGGCAATTCCAAAAACTTCTCACTTTCTACCAGGTGAAGAAATCCCCGAAAATTATTGGGTTTACCGATTATTAAAACAAAATCTCTTCTTCGGAATAGGTGCCTATGGATAAAAACAAAAAATAAGGTAATATATCAGTGGAATTTTTGTTTTTATGTAACCGCAACCAACAAAATATCCGCTGAGATTATTCCGAAAATTTTACCGTTTTAACAGCCCTCCTACAAACTCTAGAAAAAAGGAAAATTATTATGAAACGTTTCAAAAATTTTGTTTTGCCGTTATTTTATGCGGTGATTTTTTTTGCGGTGAATACTTTGCCGTTGTTCGGACAATGGTCTTATCCTGTCGTTGTGTCTAACGGAGTTACGTCTATTGACGCCTCACAGAATTATTCGCCGGACGATCCTCATCTCGGCGAATTGCTGAAACAAGAACAAGAACTGCAGCAAATTGTTATGCAAAAGCAACAGGAAATCGCAAAAGAACACCAAAATGTCAATGCACAACAAGTTACGATTAACAAATATCTGTTGGATTCGCACCTTGAAGAATTGCAATCGCTCAAACCAAAACAAACGCCGGACGGTAAAAAAGTAGGTCTCGATATGTTGAATTTCCCTGAACTGGACGGCTCGACGAGCTGTCTCAATCTCGGAACGATTGTTACATCTTATGTGTTGGGCGTACCGTATAAATGGGAACTTGCGGCACGGCAACAACGGTCTTATAACAACCGTCCGCCGTTTTTCCGAACTTATCCGCTTTTGCCCAACTCGAATTTTAGAAACAATTACAATCACGATTCTCCCGGCGCCGAATTGAAAGTCGTTGCCGATACGGAAAAAACAACTTTTCGGCAGCGAAATATTTTTCGGCATTATTACGGACAATTTCAAGGAACGCATGAGGCGTATTTGTCTCTGATCGGCAAGGCGAAAACTGAGGATGCTAATAATTCTAACAATTATCCGCAAATACCGGGAAGCGAAAATTACAATATTCAACCGGATAAAAATGGAAAATATCCGGTGATTGATCCAACTGTTACACCAGATCAACAAGGACGATTGGCGTTTCCACAATCGGAAATTCTTCTCGTTGCCCGCCGTCCGTCGGAAGATGAAAAAAAAGCGATGGAACATGCTGAGGTAGAATTGGATATTTATCCCATCGCGTTAGACGGTTTCGTGTTTGTGATCAATCGCAAAAATCCGGTCGAAAGTTTAACATTGGAGCAGATTCAATCCATTTACGCCTCGCCGCAACAAAAATTATGGAAAGATTTCGGCGGAAAAGAAAATCGAATAATTCAACCTTATGAACGTAACCGCAATTCGGGAAGCCGCGAATTGATGGACGTTTTGGTTGTTACGCCGGAATCGTTACAAAAATATTCGGAGGCGGAATCCGATCCTAATAACACGACAAACGTTTTATCTGAGCCGTTACGTCAAGCAGTAGAAATAACAATGCCTGATATTCCTATTAAACGTGCTGATGAAAGTTTTCGTAATAATCGTCAAGTTTTGGGACTGTCCGGTTTTGGAATGGGAATGGTCCTTTCCGGTGTACAGCAAAATCAAAACGCGATTGGTTATTCCGTTTATCATTACGAACATTTTATGCTTCGCGTTCTTGAGACGCGAGTGTTGGCGGTCAACAGAGTGTTTCCGAATTATGAAAATATCCGTACAAAAAAATATCCGCTTGTTTACGAGATTTATGTTGTAACACGCAAAGGAATCGCCGCCGATTCACCCGCCGCGAAACTTCGGGATTGGCTGCTTTCCGACGACGGACAACGCGCCGTCCGTGAAAGCGGTTATGTGCCGATCAACCCTGTTATTGCTACAGAATGATCGGTTGTTCAGAAAATTAGGTTGAAAATGAGGTTGGCAAAAATTAATCTAATATCTGTACAAAAACTCAAATAAATGATTAGGAAAGTAATTGTTATAAATACACGTGATATAATGTTTTTAAAAACATTTTGTAAAAGTTTCCCTTTAACCAATTTATTTCCGATGATTCAAAAAAGATTTTTTTCTGTGTTGATTCTTGTTTCACTTACCATCAGTCTTCCGGTTATTTCGGCACAAACTGTTGTTAAGAAAGTTGTCCGGTTTGAACAGACGAGTGAAAATTTGTTACAACCGGATCGGTTTCGACCTTACGAAAAAGGTTTTGAAAAACAAGGCGATGTTTTCGTTTGCGATAACAGCAACGAAAATAATGTCCGGCGCGGTGTTCTGTACAGTATTGTTCTCAATCAGGAACAACCGTTACCGATTTACGCCGAAGCGCGGAGTAAAACGGAAAATGTTAATGGTTCACAGAATTTAGCTGATTACAGTATTTATCTTGATCTCATTTACAACGATGGAACACCGTTATGGGGACAAAGTGTTCCTTTTTCAAGCGGAACTCATGATTGGGAAAAGAAACAAATATTCGTTATTCCTGAAAAACCCGTTAAATCATTGACATTTTATACTTTATTTCGTAACAGAACCGGTAAAGTGTGGTTTCGCGATATGAAATTATCGACACAAAAAATCAGTGATAATACCGCGTTGTTTGACGGCGTCCCGATTCAAAAACAGGAAGACTCTAAAACACAATCCGATACAATATCGTTTCAAATTCGTAATGCTGCTGTTGATTCGGATTTCATGTTATTGGACAAAAATTCGTTTGGAATCCGTTCAAAAACCGAATCCAACGAAACCGGAACACAAATCACATTGACAAACGAAACAGAAAAAGATCAATGTTTAACACTTGTTTTTTCGCGTTCTCTTCAAGATTTGAAAAACATTCAATTTTGCAGGACACACCAAAATATTCCAACATCTGAATATCGTACACTAGAACATCGTAATCCGTTCGCAAGTACTGGAATGAATCACATCGGTGCCAATGGGCAATTATCGCGATATCCATTCAGTGCTGTTATCGGTCAAAAAAACAATAACAAAATCGGTAATGCGGTTGGTATTGATTTTGCGTATCCGGCGTTTTTTCGTACAGGTTATAACGAAGCAACTAACGAATTGTTTGTTGCTGTTGATTTGGCGTTGACAAAAGAATCGCCGGAAACAACCTTGCGTTTTGTACAATTCGATTTTGCGCCGGAACACAGTTTTCGCGGTGCGCTGGATACTTATCAAAAATTGTTTCCCGAATTTTTCCGTAACAGAATCAAAAAGCAAGGACTTTGGATGCCGTTTGCCGCTATCAGCAAAGTTCCGCAATTTGAAGATTTTGGTTTTGCTATTAAAGAAGGGAATGACGAAACGGCTTGGGACGATGCTCACGGTATTCTGACATTCCGTTACACCGAACCGACAACCTGGTGGATGGCGTTACCGAAAGAAACTCCGCGCACTTACGAAGCGGCGTTAGAACATGCACAAAAATTAGCCGATAACGGTAACGCAATAGCGAAAGCTCTTTTTGTTAGCGGAATGCGTGATGTTGACGGACGTTTCGGACATCGAATTCTTGATACGCCTTGGTGTAATGGAGTTGTTTGGAGTCTCAACGATTTGCCGGAAATTGCCAATGGCGGTTTTTCTGTGAAATGGAATGCGGCAATCGCTGAAAAACTGTACGGTAATGAAGCAGCGAAAAAGGCAGTGTTAGACGGTGAATATGTTGATTCTGCCGAATGTTACGCAACGATAGCATTGGATTTTGACCGGAATCATTTTTCAGCCGCACGCCGACCGCTTGTCTTTTCACGTAACAATTATCAACCGGCAATTTTTCGGGGACTTATTGTTTACGAATATGTTCGTACCTTGTC
>JAITBS010000459.1 GCA_031283515.1 Planctomycetaceae bacterium | reverse complement strand
TTTCAATACATCTTTATTTTAAGGAGAATTAAGATGAAAATCAGATTTTTTCGCGGATTTACGTTAGTCGAATTACTTGTGGTGATTGCGATTATCGGCGTGTTAATTGCGTTACTGTTGCCGGCCGTTCAAGCAGCAAGAGAAGCCGCAAGACGTTCACAGTGTACCAACCATCTCAAACAAGTCGGTATTGCCGTTCACAACTTTCACGAAACACTCAATGGTTTACCTCCGGTTACCATCTGGATGGAAGTTAATCAAGGGTACAACACCAGTGACAGAAACAAGATGGGACGAATGTCCTTTTGGGGAACACTTTACCCATTTGTCGAACAGCAAAGCCTTTACGACAAATGTATCGAAGGAAGTTCCAGTACTGCCAATAGCGGAATTGACCGCTATTTGGATGCAACATGGTGGCGAACTGTTCTTAAGGATGAGGAAAGAAAAGGATTTGGTTCCGTTTCTTTTTATCGTTGTCCGACACGGCGAGGCGGCGGTCCGCATTACAACGATGAGACTCATAAAAACGGAAATCCCGGTCCGCAAACAGATTATGCCATTTTGGCTTATAAAAATGTTTCGGATTATCGATTATTGGATGATATATGGTTCACGAGTCGTGTTAATAGACATAGTGGTCCTTTTCGCGTGGCGGAGGCTACGGTTGAAAGTAATCGGGTAACCAGTTGGAACCCACGCGATACTATGGCTTGGTGGCAAGACGGATCATCCAATCAGATCATCGTTTCAGAAAAACATATTCCCACTATCAGTTTCAAAAAATGTAGTTTCACTTCGGCTACCGATCCGGAACAAAGTTTATTTGATTGTTCTTATCTCTCTATGGCTGCCGAAAGTGATGACGCCAATAAAATGCGAGCCGACAAAGCCGCTCATTCTTGGGTTGTTCCGACTAATAGTCAAGGTTCCGCGTTTGGCGGAAGACCGGTTGCTCGTGGAGACAGCACAGAACCATTGACCACTGCGTTTGCCTGGCCCTACAACGGTACATCATCAACTCTTGGTAGTGCGCATCCCGGATCGTTTAATATCCTTTTCGGAGATGGTTCGGTACATGGTTTTCCAAAAACGATGAATCCGAATATCCTGCCCCGATTGACACACACCAGCGATGGTGTTACAGTACAATTACCAGAGTAAAGTAAGCTCTCATATTTTGTTTCGTCTTGCGGAATGTTAAATCGTCAAACATTTTGATGTTTTAACACCGCAAGGCGATACGATAACCCTTTTAATCTTTTGGAGAACAATTTATGAAACAAGCATTGTTTTTGATTTGTGTTGTGTTTTCAACAGTTCTTTTTGCCGCAGAAAAGATTGCACCGACAAATTATGATGAGGCAAATGTTCCACAATTCGTGTTGCCAGACCCATTGGTGTTGACTGACGGTCAAAAGGTTGACTCCGCCAAAATATGGACAGAACAACGGCGTCCCGAATTACTGAAACTTTTTGAAGAAAATATGTACGGAAAACCAACACTCAACGAAATCAAAATGAAAGCCGAACTATTTGAATCAGCTCCGGTTTTCAACGGTAAAGCAATTCGGTATCAGTTACAACTCGTCTTTTTCAAAGGCGAAAACCCAAAACAAGATGATCCCAAAGCCGATTTTCTAATTTATACCCCAGTAAAGAAAAATAGTAATGAAAAATTCCCTATTTTTCTCGGTTTGAATTTCATGGGAAATCACACCATAAACGCCGATCCGGAAATCCGAATTACTAAAATTGTTTGGGATCGCGGGAATGGTAAACAAGTTCCGGGTAAAGAGGAAGAACGCGGTAAACAATCACGGCGTTGGCCCCTCGAAACAATTGCCGCTCACGGTTTCGCTGTCGGAACCGTTTATTACGGTGAAATCGAACCGGATTTTAACGGCGGTATCAAACACGGTGTTCGACAGTTAATTTATCAGGACGGCAGGACACTACAACCCAACGACGGGAACGCCGTCTCAACATGGGCATGGGGACTCGGAAAAATGTTGGATGCTGTTACTGAATTTCAGGATAAACTTAATGTCGATCCGAAAAAGGCTTGCGTCGTTGGACATTCACGGCTCGGTAAAACCGCACTTTGGGCAGGAGCAATTGATCCGCGTTTTGCAGTTGTTGTTTCCAATGATTCCGGTTGCGGCGGTGCAGCGTTGTCACGGCGTGAATTTGGTGAAACAGTGCACCGGATCAATGCGGCTATTCCTTATTGGTTTTGCGATAATTTCAAGAAATATAATCTCGATGTCAATTCGCTCCCAATCGATCAACATGAACTCGTTGCACTTATTGCTCCGCGTCCCGTTTATATTGCCAGTGCTTCGGAAGACCTTTGGGCAGACCCGAAAGGTGAATTTCTTTCGGGATTTTACGCCGATCCGGTTTATCGTTTGCTCGGAACCAACGGGTTCGGTAACGTAACTGAAATGCCGCCCGTCAACCAATCCGTCGGTGATTACATCGGTTATCATCGGCGCGAAGGTAAACACGATATTCTCGAATTTGATTGGATTCAATTTCTGAAATTTGCCGGTAAAAAAATATTGTAAATTTTCCGAAAGTCTTGTAGAGTTTTTAGTCCGCAGATTACGCAAATTTTCACAGATTATTTTTTGAGAATGACGAAACAAACGAAATAAAGAAACACAAAAAGAGAACAGATAAAAGGTAGGGAGATTCGATTCGATTTCAATAAACCTTTTAAAAATCGGCGAAAATCTGTGAAAATTTGCGAAAATTTGCGGACTTAATATTTATCTGCGTCATCGGAGGACTGTTTGAACGAGCTATTCGAACGATTAATAAAATAGACAATTACTTCCGAAACTATTGTAAACAGTTACGATTTTATCGTTTATTTTTTTCGATATTCACAATTCAATTGGGTAAACCTTAGCGGTTGCGGACTCTTTTTCAATCGGTCGTGTTGCTCCATACAGTATGTTTATAGTAGGGATACTTTAATAATTCTTGAAATTTTTCTCAAACTTTCTGCTCATAGAAACATTGTTTGTCGAATTGGTATTACAGACAACTCATTGAAATATCACTTCTATTTTCGACAACCCCTCATAACTCATCACAAAGAATTAATTGATACAAAAGAATCAATTGGTATTTTCCTTAAACCTTGTTTTTTTGTTTTTTCAAGAAGTAGGAAAAGATCATTTACGGCAACGGATTGCCTGTTAAGACAGTTCGTTGCCGTTTTTTTTTTACGGTAACGGAAATATTTTCATCCCCCTTTTTTTTCCGAAAGGAGAATTACCGTGAAAAAAGTATTGTTTTTTAGTTTTTTATACGTTTTATTCGTGATTGCTGCCGGAGAACTTCGATCCGCAGAGCAATACAATTCTAAGACAACGTATTCAATGCCGGGTTATATTGTACGGTATCTCAATTCACCCAATAGTCTGGACAATTCCGTTCCGATGACTCCGTGTCATGAAAACAATGAACAGAAACAACTGATTAATTGTACAGAAACTTGTTCGTTTTGGAAAAGACTTCGGTTTTACGGTTGGCTGGAAGGCGGATTTTTTGTCAACAGCAAAGGCAGCACGAATCAGCATTTCAGTACAATATCACGCGAAGGACACAGTGAAGATTATCAAACTCTCAATTCCGGTAATTCCTCGTTATTAGGCAATGTTAAATCGGCAAATCCAATATTAAACCAATTTTGGATCGGTTTAAAAAGAGACCTTCAAACACAACATGGTTTTGATTGGGGATTTAAAACTGATTTCTTATTTGGTATGGATGCGTGGTTATCGCAAAGTTATGGAGATGCTTCGTTCGACTATCGGGGACATGCTCGTGATTACTATGTTTCCTTGCCGCAGATTTACGGTAGTTTAGGCTACAAAAATTTATCGGTTAAAATCGGTAAATTTGAAACACTTCTCGGTGTTGAACAATTTGAAGCGGCAAAATCAACATTTTATAGTCATTCCAATTTATTCTACACCGAACCGCAAACTCACAGCGGTGTTTTAGCGGAATACCGTTGCAAACCGAATCTCTGGCTGGATTTTGGTTACGTTCAGGGAGCAGACAATAGTTTCCGTAATGATTTTGATGATCACGGTTTTCTCGGCGGTATTTACTGGCGTCCGATTTCGTCTATTTCCGTTTGGTACACCGTGTATGCCGCCAGTCTTGGCAATGGTCGTTACAAAAACGGCGAATATCATCAAGGCGGAACAATATTTCAACATACGTTTGCAGTAAATTGGATGATTTCACCGCGTTGGCATTACACTTTCCAATGGAACATCGGAGACCGTAACGGCGGACATACGGCGTCCGACGCAACTTATTTTGGTACCGCACATTATTTAACGTTCCAAATTTACCAACATTTGAAGATTGGGCTTCGGTTTGATCAAATTCATGCTAACCAATGGATGAGTGATGCCGGTTTTTCCCGACCGTTTACCGGTAACTACACCGGTGATTTGTATGGCGTCACATTGGGGCTAAACTGGTCGCCATACAACCGGCTCAACATCCGGCCGGAATTGCGTTACGATTTTGCCCAAGACTCACGCCCATTTAATTACGGCAGGAAACGAGAACAATTTTCCGCCGGATGCGGATTTGTGTATCTGTTTTAACCAAAATGAAAAAACAAAGACAAGCACTTACTTGTCTTTGTAATTAATTTCATTTATAATAAAAATAAAGTTTCATAATTATTGTACTTTATGCCGTCCTATTTTTTATGTTTGAAACACTTCAGTTTCCGTTTATGCAACGGGCGTTCTTAATTGGAGCCATTGCCGCAATTCCGTTTGGTTTAATTGGAACATTTGTTGTTGTTCGCCGGATTGGTTATCTTGCCGGAGCGATTGCTCATTGTGCTTTCGGCGGAATCGGAATCGGACTTTACGGTCAATATCTCTTGGCAGGTTGTATCGGAACCACCGCATCGGTATTGTTTCCGCCAATGGGTGTTTCCGTTTTTGTGGCGGTATTTTGTGCTATGTTGATTGGTTTGATCCAAACTCAAGCCAAAGAACGTGAAGATACAATAATTGGTGTTATCTGGGCGTTTGGAATGGCACTTGGTTTGCTGCTTCTCGAATTAACTCCGGGCAATATCAATATTTCAAATTATCTTTTCGGTAACATTCTCCTTATTACTCAAACTGATGTTATTTTAGTTTCATCACTTAGTATTATTGTTCTCTGCCTTGTTCTTGTCTTTTTCAAACGTCTGGAAGCAGTTTGTTTTGACGAAGAATTTTCACGGCTTCGCGGTATTCCGACGATGTTTTATTTTCAACTGTTGCTTATTTTAACGGCATTAACGGTTGTTTTGTTGGTTCGTATTGTTGGTATTGTGTTGGTGATTGCCATGCTGACGCTTCCGGCTGCAACCGCATGTCGATTTGCCAAACGTCTTTTTCCGATTTGTGTTCTTGCGGTTCTGTTTGGTTGGATTGTTACATGGCTTGGTCTTTTCATTAGTGTTTACTTCAATCTCTCTTCTGGTCCCGCCATTGTCATGGTTGCTGCTGTTGGCTATCTTCTCTCACTTCTCCGCTGTAAATCATTTCTCTTCCGTAAACGTTAATTACTTGTTTCACTTTCTCAGTTCCTCCGTTTTCCATTATTTCTCATTCTTTATTTTTATGACAAATATTGTAATTAACATTGAACATGTAAGTAAGGAATATCAATTGGGAGTGATTGGTTACGGAACCTTAATGCACGATCTTCAATCGATGTGGGCACGTTGGCGTGGTAAGGATGATCCCAATCAACGGCTTGATGCGGCTCATTCTACTGGTTCGAGGCGGTTCCTTGCTTTGGACGATGTATCATTTCATGTGCAAGCCGGAGAAACACTTGGTATTATCGGAGTCAACGGAGCCGGTAAATCGACATTGCTTAAAATTTTGTCACGAATTACCGTTCCGAGCAACGGACGCATCATTTTCAGTGGACGAATTGCCTCACTTTTAGAAGTTGGTACCGGATTTCATACGGAATTGACAGGGCGTGAAAATATTTTTTTGAACGGTGCTATTCTTGGAATGACTCGCCGTGAAATTCTTCGTAAATTTGATCAAATCGTTGATTTTTCCGGTGTTGAACGATTTCTTGATACACCGGTCAAACGTTATTCTTCAGGTATGTATGTTCGCTTGGCATTTGCGGTGGCGGCGCATTTGGATGCGGAAATTCTGTTGGTTGATGAGGTGTTGGCGGTCGGCGATACAGAATTTCAAAAAAAATGTCTTGGTCGGATGCGGGATGTAACAAAAAATGAAGGACGAACGGTGTTATTTGTCTCGCATAATATGGAAACAATTAATCGGCTTTGTAATCGGATTGTTTTGTTGGAACATGGTCGAGTACAGCTTGATACAAATAATGTTTCCGAAGCCATTAACCGTTACAGCGGTACATTGTTACGTTCCGGTGAACTTTATCAATGGATAAACGCGGACAAGTGTTATCATGATTCTCTGTTTACTCCGGTTCGAATCTGTTTGACAGACTCTCAACACAACATACTGACAGGATTGATTCATCCTGATGATGAGGTTTATGTTGTTATTGAGGGAACTGTTGAAGAACCTGACAGTGATTTGGGAGTTGGATATGTTCTTTTTACAGAAAACGGCGTCGCCTTGTTTACAACATCGCAACTTGATACGATGTTTGAAAAGGTTTCTTGTCCGGCTGCCGGTTCTGTAACGTTTACTTCAAAATTGCCGACTCATTGGCTGCATACGGGAACTTATACATTAGCACTTTATGTACATCAATATCGTGTTCGCAATCTTATTGATCCGAATGAACAAACTATTCGGATAACATTTCAGGTTGAAGGCGTTCCGGGTCATTCGCCTTATTGGGAACAACCTCGACAAGGTTATCTTGCACCGGTCATTTCTTGGACAATAACAAGTCCGCAAATGAACGCCGATTAGTCTTTTGTTTTTGTAACTATTAACAGTTAAAACGTTGCATGTGATACTATTAACTATTAACTCATAACTAGTAACTATTCATATTATTGTTAAAAAAAATCGAATGAAAAACGGCTTTCAATTTTTCCTGACACCGTTTGAAGAATATATGTTGACGGACAATCATCCGGTTTATCCGATGAGTTGTTTTATGCAGTTACGATTTCGGGGTCGGTTTGATGTTGATCTTTTATCGCAATCGTTGCAAAAAGTTTTGAGGATTCATCCTTTGCTTTGTTCTGTTGTGGAAAAAACACCGTCAGGATATTTTCGATGGAAAGCATTTGAAGGAACAATCGAAATTCATCGAGGAACTTTTCACGCACAAGGAATCAATCTGGAATATGAACCGGCATTGAAAATCACTTTAGAGGAACAACCCAATCAACAAAGTGATCTTTGGTGTGAGGTTCATCATTCTGCATGTGATGCTGTTGGAATGCAACGGTTTCTCGAAGACCTTTTGCTTGAGTATTCCGTACAAAAAGGTTTTTTAAGTTCTGATGTTTTATTGTTACGAGAACCGGTTCATCCGGCTCATTTGCAATATCGTGGTTGCTATGGTCAGACATTAGGTACATTTTTTTGGAATTTACCGCGTCAGATTTGGGGACTTGAACGTGCCAGAACATTTCTTTTTAACCGAATTATTTCGTTGATTCCGCAAAAACCGGATTTATCAAAACGTTTACCGCCAACCGATTTTCCCGCAATTTTCAGCCGTACATTCAGTGAAGAGGAAACAAAACAAGTTCGGGCATCGGCGAAATCAACCGGTGTAACA
Organism: Planctomycetaceae bacterium; assembly: GCA_031283515.1. GTDB lineage: Bacteria > Planctomycetota > Planctomycetia > Pirellulales > Thermoguttaceae > WRKP01. The sequence continues at coordinate 494 of JAITBS010000459.1, read as the reverse complement.
ATCAATGATTTTATGTTGCATTATTTATTTCTTGTGATGAATGATTGGCGGGAACAGGAAAACATTACCGGACAACATGGTCGTCTTCGTATTGCGATACCAACCAATCTGCGAACACCGAATGATTATTCCATGCCTGCTGCTAATATTGTGAGTATGGTATTTCTGGACAGAAAACCCAATCGTATTCGCAACACAATTTCCTTTTTGCGGGGAATTCACCATGAAATGTGTCACATTAAAAATTGTAATCTTGGTTTGGCATTGATTTACGGGTTGACGGTTTATCGGAAACTGTTTGGCAGTTATTCAAAAATGATTAATCAAAATCGTTGCTGGACAACGGCGACTGTTTCCAATCTTGGTTTGTTGTTTTCTCAAACTCCTTGTCCGCACCGTAACAATAACTTACTTTTCGACAAGGAATTAGAGTTGACGGAAATTCATTCCGTACCGCCGATTCGTCCACAAACGGTATTAGGCGTTTGTGCTTC
>JAITBS010000265.1 GCA_031283515.1 Planctomycetaceae bacterium | reverse complement strand
GCAAATAATTGGCTTCGAGGAATACCCATATATGAAGCAGTTTGTTCAGCTTTTTCATATAATGTATCTGGAAGTGATATTGCCGTTTTCATATAATAAAGTATAACACAGGTATAACTCCATGTCAAGTAAAATTTCATAAAAAATCGGATTATTTTTGTGATTTTTAATATTTTCAACTAAATTTTAGGCCCAATTGCACATAACGTTCCGGCTGTTTACGACGGTTTGACAGCCCGAATAGAAAAATGCGTAGCATTTTTAGGGCTGGCAAACTGTGGGTGCAGTGAGCCGTGGGAATGGAGCGCAGCGGAATGACCTAGGCGAACGAAACCCCGAGCCGCTACTGCGGCGAAGCGTAAACAGACCTGTTATGCGACGTTTGGCCTGCTTTATACTTTTTCTCCTAACTGTATTTTTTACAAAATTATTTTGTACTTTTTGGGAGCGAATATACCCTCATTTTTTTCTTTTATTAATTTATGTTTCTTCCACTACAATTTTACCATCCCACTCCGGGGGTTTTGATACAGAAGAGTGTTCATGTATCACTTTCCATTGACCATCCTGTTTTTCAAAACAATCTGTTTGTCGGACAAACATTGGGGCATTAACGGTACCGTCCTTGAGTATTATATTCCATTTCTGAATGGAGCAAACAACACCCATATTACCATTTATAAATGTTTCCATTTCAATAATGTCAACTTTTATTGATTTCAACCCGCTGAACGCATTATCGAATACTTCACACGCGGGTTTAATGCCTCTTGAAGCAAAAGGAACAATATCAAACCAAAGCGCATTCTTTGCCCAATGTTTTGTACTTTGCGATCCAGTCATTGATTTTGATATTTCTGTAACAACTGAAAGGAGGATTTTTTTATCCTTTTCACTTGTTAAATTTGTATCCATTTTATTTTCCTTTTTGTTTTTTGATTTTCACGTCGTGTATTAATGTTTGTGATTGTGTTCTCCATGTGCTAGTTTGACTAATTTTGCCGTGTAAGGTACGCCAGATATTTCCACTGTTGCAGTGGCTTCGCCCTCCCAACCCTCGCAATTCATCGTCGCTAACTCCATGTCTTTTAGCGTAAACGTTGCCGGCTTGCCTTCCTCCGATTGAGTTCGCGTCAATGTATAGGTTTTCGGCTTTCCTGAAACAATAAAGTTTAAACGCACCTCATTGGCGTCAATCTGAACCGGTTCAAAATGAGCATCCGTAACAAATGCCGTAACCAAACCCGTTGTCTCCTTCTCGTCAATGATTTCCATTGCGTATTTGTGTCCCGGAAATTCCACAATGACCTCATCGTATTTAGGCTTGTGCGCATGTTCGGTTGCAGATTCATGATGCGAATGTTCTTCACCAGCACCATGTTCATGCGCCGCTTTGTTACATCCCGACAAAACAGTAATCGCACAAAAAATTGCCGTAAATACCAAAATTAAATTACAGTTGATTTTCATTTTTTCCTCAAAAAAATTGGGTTAGTACACTTTTTACTCTCGCAAAAAAATGTATCAGTTAAGGGAATCTCTAAAAATTCATTTTTATCAAAAAGTTATTTGTACGTCTTTTTAATAACTCAAAAATTGACAAAACAGAATTTTCGGAGGCATTCTATTATAACAACTTTCATCAAATTGTTAGACGGCGTTGTATTTTATTCATTGTTTTTAATTTGTTCTTTCTCTAATCTTTCCTGCTCAATCATTTTCTCGGCAACACGTTTACCGAAACGCCAAAACAAGGCGGGACGTACAAAAAATTCCGTAAACGTTGACGTGATCAAACCGCCGACAATCACGGTGGCAATCGGATAAAGAATTTCTCTCCCCGGCGTACTCGGCGAAACTGTAATCGGAATCAAACCAAGCATTGCCGTTAATGTTGTCATCAGTACAGGAGCAACTCTGTTACATCCGGCTTTTATCAGCATTTCTTTAGAAAACGTTTCACCTTCATAACGGACAAGATGAAAATAATGGTCAATAATTAAAATACCGTTACGCGAAGCAATACCACAAAGAGAAATCATTCCGACAAGATTAGGAATTGACCGCATCTGTCCGGTGAACACAATCGCGGCAACTGCCCCAACTAACGCAAAAGGTAAAGCAGACATCACTTGAAACGACATATTGATCGACCCAAACATACGATAAAGAACAAGAAATATACAAATAAACGAAAAAACTGAAAAGAAAATAATCCTTTGAGCCGATTCCTGTTCGCTTTGAAAAAGTCCCGTCATTTGAATCGATACGCCGCCGCTTGTTAATTCGTTCATGTAAGGCGTAAGAACTCGGTCGATATGATTCTTCACGTCAACCGCTCCTCGCTTTTGCGGATTCATTTGGATTGTAATTTGCGTTTGTCCCGCTTCGTGATCAATCCTGCTCGGTCCAGATGCGTTTGATTCAATATCCACAACAGCCGATAAAGGTATCAATAATCCGTCGGGAGTTTGAATCGGGATTTGCGCAAACGTCTGCAAGTCCTCCCGATATTTTTCAGAAGCACGTAATAAAACGTCAATAGATCGTTTGCCTTCCAAAATTCGCGTCGTAACAATTCCTTTCATCGCCGTTTCAATAATACGATTAACGTCTTCAGGAACAAGACCGTAAGTTGCCAATTCCGCCCTTTTTAGTTTGAATCTGATTTGCGGAATATCTTTTTGAATCGGGTCAATTCGCGGATTGCCAACATCAGGAATTGCCGAAATCAATTTTTGAATTTGAACAGCACGACGGCGTAACAAAATAGGATCGTCTCCGCGAATTTTTATTGCAATTTTTGATCGTGTTCCAGTGCGTAAATGGGCAATTAAATGTTGTAACGGCTGATCGTAAAAAGCTGTAACGCCGGGCAATCGGTCTGGCGAAATTGCTTTTTCAATATCAGAGAAAATATCGGCAATTCTGCGGTTAGATTTCAAGTCGATCATACACATCAACTCCGACATATTAACCGGAACCGCATGTTCGTCTAATTCCGCGCGACCGGTTCGACGAATAACCGCGTTAACGCCTTTTATGTTCAATAAATCACCCGCAAGACGAGAAGCAACTTCTTCGCTTGTTTTTAACGAAACGCCGGGATCAAGAGCAATCGTAACCTGAGGCGCGCCTTCATTAAACGGCGGAACAAAATCGCGCGGCAAATAAATAAAAATAATCGCGGCAACAATCGTTAAAACACTCGCCGCAAAAAGATTGGTTTTGGGATACTCTAAACTAAAACGAATTGCTTTTTCCGCAAAGTATTTCGATATTCTCAATATCAATCCCTCTTTGTTGCGGCGAGCGTTTGCATTGTTCGGAAGAAGCCAATAGGATAAAACCGGCGTTACGGTCAACGAAGTAATCAATGACGCAAAAAGCGAAACAATATAGGCAATTCCCATCGGAACAAACATTTTTCCTTCCATTCCAGTCAAGAAAAATACCGGCGCAAAAACAATCACAACAATTATCGTACCATAAACGATTGAATTACGAATTTCTGCACTGGCATGATAAACAACCGATATCACCGATTGACGTTCTTCCGGCGGTTTACAAAAATTTTGCCGTAAACGCCGATAAATGTTTTCAACGTCAACGATGGCGTCATCAACCAGTTCTCCGACTGCAACCGCCAGTCCGCCGAGTGTCATCGTGTTAATAGACAATCCGAACCACGCAAAAGTTAGGCAGGTAATCATAATGGAAATCGGAATCGCAAGCATTGTGATAAACGTAATCCGCAAATCCGTTAAAAAGAAAAACAACACGATAACAATCAGAATCACGCCGATATACAACGCTTCTTCAACATTGGAAATCGCAAGATTGATGAATGTTTTCTGCTGATAAAGAGGAACAATTCTAACATTAGGATGCGAAACATTGATCATTTTTTGAATATTTTCTGTAACGCTCAAAATATGATCGCTGATTTTTCGCGTGTCGTTTCCTACTTGTTTTTCGACAGCAAGAACAACCGCAGGACGGTTAATAATTGTTCCGTCAGCATTTTTAAAATATACTCCGCTTGACCCCGTTTTCACGGCAGACGCCGTAACAATATCCGCAACTTGTTGTAATTGAATCGGCGGGTCGGAATTATTTTTTACAACAAGATTTTTCAAATCATCAAGTTGTTCAACTCGTCCGATTGAACGCACCAGAAATTCTTTTTGCCCTTGATTGGTTAGAAAACCTCCGGTTACGTTTCG
>JAITBS010000396.1 GCA_031283515.1 Planctomycetaceae bacterium | reverse complement strand
CCCTTTCGGGGTGAAAATCGAAAAATAATAATTTCACTGATAGATTATATTTTTTTTAATATTTTGAAGTTTAACGGTACTTTGCGGCGGTAAAATTGGAGTAAACAATTACATTTTTTCGATTACTGTGATATAATAACCACACAAAATAACAATGGTAATTTTCTAATTGTTCTACGTTCGCGGAAATAAATTGAAATTACCGCCGCATAACTTGTTCAGCGGGAATTGGTTATTTTAATCGGGAACTGTATTGTCTTATCGTGTATGGTGTTAAGGCAGAAAAACGCTAATCGGTGATAAATTTATGAGTCTTAAAATGAAAAATGTGATTGTTTTAATTCTTGGCGGTGGTCGTGGAACGCGGTTGTATCCGCTTACCAAGTTTCGGGCAAAACCGGCAGTACCTATTGGGGGAAAATATCGTCTTATTGACATTCCGCTATCGAATTGTATTAACAGCGGTTTGGATCAGATTTACGTGTTGACGCAATTTAATTCGGCAAGTTTGCATCATCACCTTCATTCGTTCCATTTTGATTATTTTAACGGTGGTTTTGCGGAAATTTTGGCGGCTCAACAAACCAATGGGCAATCAAAATGGTATCAGGGAACCGCCGACGCTGTTCGGCAAAATTTCAGTTATATTCAACAACGGCATATTGAATATGTTTTAATTCTTTCCGGTGATCAACTTTACAGGATGGATTTCAAAAAGATGTTGGAGACACACTGTAAAACCAATGCCGATGTAACTATTTCCGCTGTACCGGTAACTCAGGATCAAGCCTCCAGTTTGGGAATCATGCGCTTGGACGACACAGGTCGGGTCATGGGTTTTCTGGAAAAACCGAAAACAGAGCAGGAACTAAACCATGTTCGAACATTACCCGAATGGATTGAAGAACGGGGAATTCATGCTGAAGGGCGTCATTTTCTGGCGAGTATGGGAATTTATCTGTTCAATAAATCGACTCTTCTCGAAGTATTAGAAAAGACGGATTATACTGATTTTGGCAAGGAAGTGTTTCCGGCGGCAATTCGTACAAAAAAAGTTCAGGTTCATTTATTTGATGGTTATTGGGAGGATATTGGGACGATCAAAGCGTTTTTCGATGCGAATCTTGCCATGACTCGACAGAATCCGCCGTTTGTGTTGTCTCATCCTGATTGGATTACGTACACAGAACCGCGTTTTCTTCCTCCGACACGAATGGATGGAGCTACCGTGCGCGGCAGTCTTGTTGCTGACGGTTGCGATATTGGGGACGGAGCTATTATTGAAAACAGTATTATTGGTCTTCGTTGCCGTATTGGTAAGGGAGTTAACATTCGTAACTCAATTATTATGGGTTGTGACTATTACGAAACCGGTGAGGAAATAATAGAACATCGCCGACGCGGAATACCGCCGTTGGGAATTGGTGAAAACTCGGTGATTGAACACGCCATTATTGACAAGGATTGCCGTATCGGAAAACGGGTTGTCATTTTCAACAAGAAAAATATTACCGATTGTGATGAAAAACCTTATGGAATGATTCGTGACGGGGTTGTGTGTGTTCAAAAAGAAGCAACGATTCCTGACGGCTGGACGTTGAGTGATACGAAAACAAACTAAATTCTAATATTCGTAATATTTCGATGGAATTTTTGCCAATAGCCGATTTACTTTGTTTACGAATGGCAATCAAGGTTAGCGACTCTTCGCCGAAGGGTCGCAACGGTGTACTCGCCGACATGCCTCTGTTTATGGACGGCAATTGAAAGCAAAAAATCGGTCATCAACGGATCAACTGTTACGACTATATGTTAAATAACCGTAGATTGGATCCTCTTTCAGAGAAGGGTCGCCTATCAGTCTATTTAGCGGTTATGATCTATTGAATATGAAAGTGATCCTCAAAAATCTTGGTGTTCTTGAAAGTGCAAAATACGAACTGGGTGATTTGACGGTTGTTTGCGGTAAAAACAATACCGGTAAAACATTGGCGGCTTATACGTTGTATGGTTTTCTCGATTATTGGCGAAATAAGTACGATTTCCGGCTTGATTCGATGTTGGTGAAGGAAATCAAACGCAAGCAGGAAGTTCGAATCGCACGAAAACAAATACAGCCGTTGTTTTCAAAAAATCTGGAACTTGCTTACAAAAAATATGTTACGGATTATTTGCCGAAGGTATTGGGAATGCCGCCGGAACAGTTAAGGGATTGTAGTTTTCGGTTGGATATTCGTTGGATTCACAGCCAATCGTTGTTCATGAAAAGTAAAACCTTTCGCTGGATACCACCCGAACACGGATCCTATATTATTAAAACAGATAATGAAGGAAAAAATGTGCGAATATTTCAGGAAAAGGAATATATTCCGCAGGAATTTTTAGTGGATTCTGTTCAAAATTTAGCAAACTTTACTTCTTCTGAAATTATTCCTTGTGTTTCGATGACGAATGCGGATCGAATTGATGCAGGGTTATTTTCGGAGGAGATTGGCTATATTCGCAACAATCGGTATCAGCAGAACAACTTGGTATTTCAACCGCTGATAAAGGATCTGCTTTCCGCTGAAAACGGTTTTAATACCGAAAATGATCTTAATATGATTCGTGATTTTCTACAGAAACCTTTGTTGGAAAAAACGGAATTACAAATTATTTTTGACAAATTATTGAATGGGAGTTTTGAATTTCGCCATCATAAATTACATTTTACACCATTCCGTACAGGAAATTTGCCGTTAAGTTTAGGTGAGAGTTCATCCTCTGTTCGTTCACTTCTGCCGATTTGGTTACAATTATATTCTTGTACATCGTTACGGGAAACGCCGATTACAATGTTTATGATAGACGAACCGGAAATGAATTTGCATCCGGCAAATCAACGGATTTTGGCACGGATTTTTGCGAGGCTTGTGAATCAAGGTTATAAGGTTTATATTACGACACATAGTGATTATATTGTCAAGGAGTTGAACACGCTCATCATGCTTCACCAGCGCAACAGGAATAATAACCGTGTGATGAAACGGTACGGATATTCGGAAGAAGAAATTCTTGATCCTGCCAAAGTGCGGGTTTATACGACGCAACAAGTTCCCTTTTCGAAAACGGAAATAAAAACAAGAACAAAAACGAAGGTAAAAAAAACGATTACTGATTTAGCATTTCCGAAATACATTTTTGTACAGGCGAAAATTGATGAACTGGGGATTTACCTTCCGACTTTCGACGAGACAATCAACGAAATGAATACCATTCAGGATGAAATTCTGGCAGGAGGTTAGAAAATGAGTATTCGGATTAAAGAGATGTTGCAGAAAATTCTTGTTCCGGGCGTCTTCGGTGAAATCAATGCACGCACGGCAATTCTTAAAGAAAACGACTGTAGTGCCAAACTGCGTGAAGTTCAAATTAACGGTGTTTCGGACGATTCGGTTTTGATGAAACTTGATTACTGTCAGGCGAATGATCAAATATTTTGCAACGAAAACGGAAGTCTAAAACGTTGTGATTACCTGCTTATTACCAAACTGAGACGCAGAAAATTTCTTGTGTTTTTGGAAATGAAGTCTAACAAAATCAGAGGCAGGGAAATTATTCAAAAATTCCGTGCATCGGAATGTTTGTTTGATTATATTATTTCGATACTGAAACAGTTTCATGATCACGATTTTAATTGCAACGAATATAAAAAACGTTTTGTTTTATTCCAAGAAAAGCCGTTACCGAAAAGACCTGTCCATCCTCAACGAACAGGTTCTGCTCCTGATAATTACCTTTCAAAAAATTACGATCCCAACAAACCGCCAACACTGGAATCATTGTCTTAACGATATTATGTACGAAATAATTCCTCGTGTGCAGATGCCGGTAATTAATTTAGGTAAATTGTAATCTATCAGTGGAATGATTATTTTTTATTCTTCACCCTGAAGGGGTGGTATTTTCATAACCGTAGGTCAAGCGAGTAGTTGAGAGTTGATAGTGGATAGTTCGCAAGCGGAGTAATACCCAAACGGTAATACTTCCGCTTGCGGCACTATCAACTATCCACTCTCAACTATCAACTTGCCACTGCCCCTATCAGGGTGAAAATCGAAAAACAAAAATGCCACTGATAGATTACGATGTTTTCTATTTTACAACTCGAAACACACAAAATAACACGAAAAATACGAACTTTTGGTTTTGACTCTTTTCGTGTTCTTCCGTGATTTTTCGTGTGGTTCGTGTTTAAAAAATTCCACTGATAGATTACGAAAAAACAAATTTGAAAATTGCGAGTCTGTTAAAATTCTATCCATTTTAACACACCAACCTGTGAACGCTCATGTTTTGTTAATCTTTAATTTTATGATGTTGTGTTTTCCGATAAGCACGTTTGGTCAGGGTTACCTTTTCTGTCTGTTCCCAATTTTAAGATTAACAAAGCATTGGGAAAATGTTTTAAAAAGAGGTATTGACAGGTGATTTATTTTTGAGTATATTTGCGTGTTCTTCAAAACGGTGTCGTATCTTGAACCCAAACAACGGTTAGATTTGCACAAATTATAAGTTCAAAATTTAAAACTCTGAAAGAAATTTATCATGAAAATTTCAGCGAAAAAGTCTATGTTAAATTGGGCAATTATGGGGGGGGGGGGATAAATGTAGCAAAAAGATAAGAACAAAGAATGTTCGTTATTTCAATATTGCTCAGGAAATTTCTTATCCTTTGTCCATTTTCCACCGTTTGGCTTTACTCAGGTCGAACTTCTTGCTGTTATTATGGTTAATGAAAAATCAGAACCCCAAACCGCACACAATATCAATTGCCTCCGTTAATCTAATTCATTGTCGGCAAGAAAACCGACACGACCATAAGTTAAATAACCTTCACAGCAAAAGGTCGTCTATCTCTGAATCACTTTCTTCGGCAGTTAGGCGTAAATTATTACCGAAAAAATCACGAAACATTTTTCGGATAAAGGTGTTAAATATAAGCCGGTAAGTAATAATATATTGCTGCGTATTGAGTGTATCGAATAATTAAGTATAACTCTGATTCTTTCCTTGATTCTTTCCTTTTTTTGAAAAAACACGACAAATAATATGAGAACAACAAAAATTTCAATTCTACCTGTTCTTTTTCGGTCGGCAATTTCGTTGGTACTTTTGGTATTGACGGGAATTATTATTGGATTTCTGATGATTCCCAAAGCTGTTCCGAAAATTTCCGACACTGTGGTAACAGTGGACACTGTGGAAGCGGTTCCTATTGAACGGCATCGCGGCGGTATTGATTTCAAAATCGACGGCGAAGTCATTCCGTTTCGGCAACTCGATATCGTACCGGAAATTACTGGGCGGATCGTTTACAAATCAGATGATTGCCGCTTGGGACATTCTGTTCAGGCGGGAGAAATTTTGTTGCGAATTGATCCGACAGATTATGCTCTCGAAGTTGAACAATTGATCGAAGCCATCGAACAAGCTAAAGTCAATCTTACCGAAAATACGGTTCAGATAGAAAATACAAAAAAAGAATTGGAACTCGCCGCAAAACAACTCGAAATTCGTAAACGGGATTTGGAACGGAATCAGATTCTGGCTCAACGTAACGCTATTTCTGCGGCAGAATTGGATACGGTTCAGTCTTCATTGTTAAGCGCAGAAGAAACCATTCAGAAATTAAACAACCAACTCCGTATTTATGAAACTCAAAAAAGTAAACTCGCAGTTGCGCTTCGAAAAGAAGAAATTGCACTTAAAACGGCAAAACTGAATTTGGAACGTACCGAAGTTAAAGCCCCTATCAGTGGAGTTGTTACATCGGATTCCTTTGAAGTCAATTCATTCGTCCAACGAGGAACAAGTGTTGCGAAAATTCTGGATACATCACAACTGGAAATTCAATGCAGTTTGTACATGAAACAGATTCAATGGATTTGGCGTCAAACCGAAACAGAAAACAGCGGTTATATTTTCCCGCCAACTCCGGTAACAATTTTGTACGAAATCGACGGCGAACAATGGGCATGGGAAGGAAGACTTCAAACATTGGACGGCGGCGGTCTCAATGCGATAACACGGATGGTTCCTTGCCGAGTGAAAGTTGATGATCCTCAATCTGTCCATTCTGTCCATGTTCCCGAAAATGGTACAAAAAATGCACCGCCGACTTTGTTTTCAGGAATGTACGTTTCTATTATTGTTCATTCTAAACCTGTTGTTTCGTTGTACCGGATTCCTGAAAAAGCGTTGTTGCCCGGAAACACCATCTGGACGGCAACCAACGGTAAATTACATCGTCATACAATTCGTGTTGCAACAACTGTTTCAGACAGCGTATTGTTTTACGCGGATTCGGAAGAATTATCGCCAAGCGATCTTGTTGTTGTTTCACCGCTTGCTGCTCCGGTTGAAGGCGGAAATGTTCTGGTTATTAACACCGGAACAAAAAATGTTGCTCAAAAATAATTTGTATCGCAAAAATAAACGTATCGTAAAAATAAACGGTATCGTGATAATAAGTTGTATTCTGAAAATAGAGAGTCTCCGTTGAATTTAAAACTAAAATAATATTACGTAATTATGTTACATACGATTATTCGATGGGCGGTTTCCAATGCTCCGGCGATGAATGTTCTGATGAGTGTTATTCTCATTATTGGGGTCATTTGTGGTTTCCAATTGCGGCGTGAAACATTTCCCGAATTTGATCTGGACGAAATTATTGTTTCAGTTATTTATCCCGGAGCAACTCCTGAAGAAGTTGAAAACGGAATCTGTCAGAAAATTGAAGAAGCACTTCAATCTCTCGAAGGTATATGGAAAATAACCAGTACTGCCAACGAAGGTTCCGGCATGATACTGCTTGAACTTTCAAGCAATATAAGCAATGTCAAAAATGTTGACCGTATTCTCAATGAAGTTAAAGACGCTGTTGATCGTGTTACGCCGCAACTTCCTGTAATGATTGAACAACCGACAGTTCAGCGGCTCAAAATGCAGGAAACAATTATTTCTATTGGTGTTCTCGGTCCTGAAAACGATTCTGTTGAATCCGCTCTTGCTCTTCGTCAGGTTGCCGAAGATTTACGCGAAGAACTGTTACAATATCCGAAAATCTCGATGGTGAATCTTATTGGAACCAAAGATTATCAAATTGATATTGAAATTCCTGAAGAGACGCTTCGTTCTTATCATTTAACACTTGATCAGGCGGCATCGATTATTCGTGCGGAAAATGTTCAGACGCCGGGCGGAACGATTCGTGCGCCGTCTCAGGAAATCAATGTCCGAACGGATAATCGGCGTTACGATGGTCAGGGAATTGGGGAATTACCGTTTATTACTTCTCGTAACGGTACAGTCATTAAGTTAAATGAAATTGCTTATATTCGTGACGAATTTGTTGACGGTTCCGCGCTGGCAACCGTTTATACTCCTCCTTCCACCGGCATTCCCGACAATACCGATTCCATTCAAGGCAGACATGTTGTTGCTCTTGATGTTTTGCGCAACACCAATGAAGACTTGTTAGCAATGGTTGATAATGTCCATGATTTTGTTGCGAAAAAAAATCTGTCCGGTACATTGCCGGAAGGTTATTCACTGATTACGTGGGGAGATCATTCGGTTGAAGTTCGTGCCAGACTGCGGCTTCTTTTGAAAAACGGTTTTCAGGGTTTACTTATTGTTTTCATTTTATTGGCATTGTTCCTTGATCTGAAACTGGCATTCTGGACAGCACTGGGAATTCCGTTTGCAATTTGTGCAACGAGTATTTGGTTTTACGGTAATTCTCTGACACTTAATATGATTTCGATGTTTGGAGTGATTATGGGTCTTGGTATTGTTGTCGATGATGCTATTGTTGCCGGAGAAAACATTTACACTCATCGAAGTCGGGGTAAGAATTATTTTGATGCGGCGGTTGATGGAATTGCCGAAGTGTTTCCGTCGATTTTTGCGTCTGTGATGACCACGGTAATGGCGTTTTTGCCGTTGATGTTTATTACCGGAGTGATGGGCAAACTTGTTTATCTTGTTCCTGTTGTTATGATTACGATGCTCCTTGCGTCGCTCGGTGAATGTTTCAGTATTTTACCGTGTCATTTGGCGCATCGGAAAAATTTGTTTCTCAAAATGCTTAGCGGATATTTGTACGTTTTTTCATGGCTGCTGATTCCGCTTCGTTGGACAAGCGGTTACACTACCGGAGCAATGGATTTTACTGTTCGGAAACTCTATGCGCCGTCGATAAAATGGGTGTTGTGGAATCGCGGTATTTTTATTACAGGTTGTTTATGTCTGTTGGCTATTGCCGCCGCACTTGTTTACACGGGAACATTGCCGTTTGTTTTTTTCCCGAAAATGGACGGCAATGATATTATGGTTACATTAACATTTCCCAATGGAACGCCGGCTGAAGTGACTGACCAATGGACGCAGCATCTTGAGCGGTCATTTTGGAAAGTTGCCAAAGCGTACGAAAAAGCGGGAACACCGGTGGCAACACGTTCTGCCCGTGTTGTTGGAACATCATTGAGTCAGCGCGGTGTCAATCTTCCGGGAGCATCTGGAGGCGGAAACTCTTATCAGGGCAGCGTTCAAATTGAACTCCTTGATGGCAGTCAGCGGAATATCAGCAGCATGGAAATTGCGGATCGTTGGCGGCAAGAAGCCGGTCTTGTACCGGGAGCCGATAAACTAACTTTTGAAACACAAATGTTTGGTCCGCCCGGAGGTGCTATTGAGAGTATTCTTGTTGCGAAATCAAGTGAATCGGCGATGCTGAAAAAAGCGGTGGAGGAAACGAAAGCGTATCTTGCTGAATTTGAAGGGACGCAGGATATTACGGACAGTGATATGCCGGGCAAGTATGAGTTCCGTCTGAAAATCAAGGAAAAAGCGATGGCAATGGGATTGCATCCCGAAGATTTGGCGTCGGTAATTCGCGCTACATATTATGGTGCGGAGGTGCAGCGTCTTCAACGTGGTCGGCATGAAGTGAAGGTGATGGTTTGTTATCCGCGTGAGGATCGGCGTTCGCTTGGCGATTTTAATGAAATTCGAATTCGTACCGCAACCGGCGAATATCCGATTACGGAATTAGCGGATATTGAAGTTGTTCGGGGTTATACGGCGATCACTCGGCGTAATCAACAACGGTCAATTACCGTATCAGCTGATGTTGATGAAAATCGGGGCAATGCCCAAAAAATTATTACGTTACTGAATACGGAATTTTTTCCGAAGTTGAAACAAAAATATCCGGGAATTGACATAATCAAGGGAGGACATGAAGAAGAATTTGCGGTTTCGGTCAACAGTTTAGTGTCTGGTTTTGTGGGGGCGATGTGTGCGATGTTTATTTTGTTGACCATGCAATTCCGTTCTTATTTACAACCGTTAATTATTATGGCGATTATTCCGTTTGGTCTTGTTGGTGCTGTGGCGACGCATTTATTGTTTGGACGTCCGCTTTCATTTGTGAGTTTGTTTGGTCTTGTGGCGTTAAGCGGAATTATTGTAAACGATTCGATTGTGATGATTGACTTTATCAACCGAAAAATCCGTAACGGTATGCCGCTTCGGGAAACATTGATTACTGTTGGGCAAGATCGGTTTCGTCCTATTGTGCTGACTTCCGTAACAACAATCGGCGGATTATTACCGATGGTGATGGAAACATCATTTCAGGCGCAGATGATGATTCCGATGGCGTTAAGTTTAGCGGGCGGAGTGGCATTTGCACTTATTCTTGTTTTGTATTTTGTTCCGGTATTATATTCGTACTACACCGATATTTTCGTACCAAATAATATCGAATT
>JAITBS010000380.1 GCA_031283515.1 Planctomycetaceae bacterium | reverse complement strand
GAGTACGCCGACTTTGGAGTCCATTGGTAAACAAATTGACGAATATTCCACTGATAGATTACGAATTTATAAAGATGCATTTTTCCTGATTCTTTTCTGAAATTGGTCTGGATTTTTTTCGGAGTAATTCTTATAGTTCCGCTTATGAACGCGATCATTGCACAAATTCAAGGGTTTCTTAGAAAAGGACGGATTGTTGACCTGCTTCTTCCGCTTGTGGTTTCGGCAAGTATTTTGATTATCTTTGTGCCGTTGCCAACCGCGTTGATGGATGTTTTCCTTTCCATGAATATCGCAATTGCGATCATTATTCTGCTCACAACACTCTTTGTTACGAAACCGCTTGATTTTAGTATTTTTCCAACAGTTTTGCTGGCAACGACATTGTTCCGTCTTGTGTTGAACATTGCCTCAACCCGATTGATTTTAACCCGTGCTAATATTGATGCGGAACACGCTGCCGGTGAAGTTATCAAAAATTTTGCTGATTTTGTTGCTAGTGGAAGTACTATTGTTGGGTTGATTATTTTTGTGATTATTGTTGTGATTCAATTTGTTGTGATTACGAAAGGAGCAACACGGGTCAGTGAAGTTGCGGCACGGTTCACCTTAGACGCCATGCCGGGACGCCAAATGGCAATCGACGCCGATCTCAACGCCGGAATTATCGACGAACGTGAGGCAAAACGGCGGCGTGAAGAAATTACACAAGCAGCAGATTTTTTCGGCGCAATGGATGGTGCCGGTAAATTTGTACGTGGTGATGCTATTGCCGGAATTGTGATTACATTGGTCAACATTCTTGGCGGGCTTTTTATTGGTATGGTCGAATACGGCATGGAATTGAGTGAAGCCGTGACCATTTTTACGAGCTTAACGATTGGCGATGGTTTGGTTAGTCAGGTTCCGGCGTTGCTGATTTCGGTTGCAACCGGTTTACTGGTTACCCGCAGCAGCCATAGTACCAATCTTCCCGAACAGTTTGTCGGACAACTTCTTTCAAAACCGGTTGTGTTGGTATTAACGGCGTTTTTTCTGTTTATTTTAACATTAACGGACTTGCCCAAAATACCGCTTTGGACAATTGCATTGAGTTCGATTGGTCTTGCTCTGGTTATGACTCGCAAAGCCAAAACTATTCGGCAAGCGGAAGAGAATAACGCTGCCAAAATGGAAGCGGAAAAAACAAAACAATCAGAAGAACAAGTTGAAGATTATCTTAAAATTGACCCGATGGAACTTGAAATTGGAGTTGGTTTGATTCCTCTTGCCGATCCGGCACGCGGCGGTGATTTACTGGACAGGATTCATCGGCTTCGTAAGGAGGTGGCGGCGGAAATTGGGATTATTTTACCGCGTGTACGGATTCGCGACTCTTTCCAACTCGACCAACTTCAATATCGTATTAAAATAGCAGGACAATCGGTTGCGTTTGGAATGGTTTATCCGGACATGTACCTTGCGATGGATTCCGGTGTTGCGACGGGTCAGGTGCAGGGGCTTGAAACGCTTGATCCGGCATTTGGTACTCCGGCACTCTGGATTGATGGAGTTACGAAAGATCAAGCGGAAATCTTCGGTTATACGGTTGTTGAACCGGGAGCCGTTATTGCAACACACCTTTTGGAAATCATTAGAAAACACGCAGACGAAATTCTAACTCGCGACGCAACACAACATTTGCTCGACGAACTCAAAAAGACAAGTCCGGCGGTTGTTGATGAGCTCTTATCAAAAGTCCTAATATTGGGGCAAGTACAACAAGTTCTTCAATTGTTATTACGGGAACAGGTTCCGATTCGGCAGCTTGGAACGATTCTGGAGGTGCTTGGCGATTACGGAACGAAGACAAAAGACCCTATTCTTTTGGCAACTTACGTAAGAACAAAATTAGCCAGAACAATTAGTACACGATACCGTGATGAAAACAATGTTCTCAATGTTGTTTTATTTGATCCGGTGTTGGAGGATCAGATTCGTGCTGGTTTTGAACATGGGGAACAAGGCTTGTATATTCGGCTTTCACCGAACTCAATTGAACATCTTTGCAAAAAGATTTTACTGGAATTGGATAAACTAACGCAAATGAATTTACCGCCGGTTATTCTGGTGAATCCTCAAATTCGAACCGCTTTAAAGCAAATGACCAGCGCAACAATACCAGGTCTTATTGTTCTGAGTTACACGGAAATTACTCACGATACACAAGTTGTTGGAGTTGGGGTTGTTACGCCGTAAACAGACATGACCGGCAAGTATCTGTTAAAAACTAACGGTGTTTAATCGGCACCAATATCGTAGGCACAATTTATTTCCTATCCTATAAAAAGAGGAACAAGAACCGTTCACACAAAACAAAATGTAATTGATGCAATGTTTTGGTGAAACGTTACCTACCCGAATTATTTTCGTGAATGGTTGCAAAAAAATTACGAAAACAAGTAATATATTAGTAATCTATCAGTGAAATTTTTGTTTTTCCCATTAGCCCCGATAGGGGCGTATTAGTGAATAGTTATGAGTGAATAGTGAATAGTGTCGCAAGCGGAGTAATACCATTTCGGCAGTAATTCCGCTTGCAACACTATTCACTATTCACTATTCACTCATAACTATTAACTAATCTATTGCCTCGTTGGGGCGAAAGAAAAAAAACATTTGAAGTCCATAAACGTAAAAAACAAAAATTCCACTGATATATTACAAATAAAATAAAAAAGATGGATTTAAATCAAATTTTAATTTTTAAAAATATTCTCTCTGTGAACTCTGTGTTCTCTGTGGTTAATAAAAAACGAGTTTTTAGAAGTTCCTTAAAATAATTGTAATACCGATTAGGTATTCTACGAAAAAATATTTTGACTTTTCGCCAAGAAATTGAACATTTATTACTTTCCGAAGTAACACTTCCGGGACAATATATAGGTGGTGAACTTGGAAGTATTGTCAAACCGAAAGATTCAGTACGTGGTCGGTTTTGTTTTGCTTTTCCCGATGTTTATACGATTGGGATGAGTAATTACGGACTGCAACTGCTTTATTT
>JAITBS010000197.1 GCA_031283515.1 Planctomycetaceae bacterium | reverse complement strand
ACGTCATGTTCAAGTTTTTTTGCTTGTAACGGAAAACACGATTGAGGAGCAGATGCTTAAAACGATTTCGGCGAAACATGATTTAGCGTTAGCCGCGCTTGATGTTGGCAGTGATGTTAGCGAGGTAATGTTGACTTCAGGGGTTGAGGAGTTGAAACGCCGACTTGAGATTCTTCTTGGTTCGCGACCAGCAGCGGCGGTTGATCAATCGTTGTTGCAGTCGTCAACGATTCCAGCGCAAGATCGAGACACATCAACAACAATTCAGCAGCAACAAAAACAGATACAAGAGCAAATTGTCCATGCCAGCGGTGAAGTCTTCCAATCGTTATTCCGTTTTGCGGACACATTGGTTGGAACGCTGGCGACAAAATCTGAAACAGAAACATTGAAAACGTCAGGAGCATTAGAGGAGTCATCAACAACGCTCAACAATGCATCTATGATTTCCGAACAAATTTTACCGAGTATTCAGCAAGCGGTTGCCAATACGATTCGAGTTGAGTCTGATGCGGAGGGCAAAACGCGATTATCGTTTACGATTCCAGAACGTCCGGTATTAGAGGGATTTTTACAAACTGCCGCACAATTGTTAAATTCATTCATTGCGCCGAAACAAAAATAGTAAAGCAAATAATGAAGCAAAAAACAGAGAATTACTCTAAAGAAATAGTAACCGTTTACGTTCAAAAAAGCCGGCAATTTTTCACTATAAAATTGATGTAACATTTTGGTGAAATATTTCCAACATTTTGTTGATTGGCATAAATGGTTACAAAATTTTAAGCCGGATTGGACATGTTCACCTCTTCTAAGACATACTATCAAACTATTTGATTCAAATGAGAAAACACAACATTTTTAAACACAATTACGGTGAAACTCTACACTTACAAAACAGATGATATTCCCAGTCTTCAAGGTTTCTTGAAAATCGGTGAGACCACTCAACGCGTGCAATCACGCATTAAGCAGCAGGGACACGAAATTCCTATTAAAAAAATTCCCGTTTGGGAAGGCGTAATTGTCGGCACTACACGGAGAAATATTGATAAAATGATTATCCGCTATCTTGAAAAACAGAATTGCGAAGTTAAACGATTTAGTGATACCGGCGAAAGTTCCGAATGGGTTAAATGTGAAAAAGAGGATGTCGAAAAAGCATTTGCCTTCGTCAAACAACAGATTTATAACGAAGACAAACGCGAAAAACTCTCTCAAAAATTTTATGAAGAACTTCGTAATTGGTATTTTTGGGCGACAGAAAAATCTCAAAACTCCGATTATACGTTACGTATAATTATACGTCTGCTGCTCTGTTTTTTCTTACAAGAAAAAGGGTTAATTCCCAATTGTCTTTTTGATAAAAATTTTATTGAAGAAAATCTCAAGGAAAACGAACACCGTTATTACAAAGTCATAATCCGTAATTTGTTTTTTTACTCTCTCAATACACCGATGAATAAACGTGGCGAGTTAGAAAACAAGTCTTTAATAAAAAATTACGGAACAGTAAAAAAGCAGTTTCACGAAAACATACCGTTTCTCAACGGCGGGCTTTTCACGGAACATCCCGGTGACGATTTCGCTCTGAATAATCTATTTTTCTTTTCAGAACCGATTTCACAAACAATTAAAGAACTTGACGGCGAATATCCTGTTGCGGGAATTATTTACATATTATCACAATATAAATATACGCTTGACGAAACAGACAGTTCGGAATTTATTGGCAAAATATTTGAAAGTTTGCTTGCTTACATTGAAGCCGACAACAAAGAATCACGTCAGAAAATTACAGGAAGTTATTACACGCCGCGTGAAATCGTTGATTATATGGTCAATGAGGCATTGGATGCCTTTTTACAAAACAATAACGATTTATTGAAATGTAAAATTCTTGATCCTGCTTGTGGTAGTGGAGCGTTTCCTTGTGGTTTGATGAACGTCATCATGAAACGTCTTGACCCCGCCGGTAAATTCACACAAGCGGAACGTTACCAAAAGAAATTAGCAATCTTACAAAACGTGATTTACGGCGTCGATATTCAACCTATGGCAGTTCAGATTGCAATGTTACGATTATTTCTCTCATTAATACAAGAAATTCAACCGGAACCAAGTAAATCTAATTTTGGAATTGAATCGTTGCCGAATTTTGATTACAAACTTGTTGCAGCAGATACACTTATCGGTATTGATTGCAGCGGTTTGTTTTTTAATGTTAACCAAACATTATTTAATGAAGTCCTAGAATTAAAACGAGATTTTTTCAAGGAATCAAATGTCGAAACAAGAATACGCCTGAAAGAACGTATTTATCTTTTAGAAAAAAACCTTGCTGATAGAAGTGATATCGACGATATTAAGGCATTATGTCAATGGAATCACTCCGAAACAGTTCATTCGCCATATTTCGATTCCCGTTGGATGTTCGGTGTTGAGAAATTTGATATTGTTATCGGTAATCCTCCGTATGGAGCAAACTATTCGGCAACAAATGAGAAACATTTTAAGAAACACTATCAGTCGGCAAAAACGATTTCCGGTAAAAATGGACAAAAAGGGTCACTCGATACATTCTCCTTATTTATCGAAAATGCCTTGAATCAAGTAAAACAAGGCGGTTATGTCCAACTTATTGTGCCAATGACGGTTGTTTCGAGCGATGCGATGACTGGATTGCATCAACTCCTTGAATCACAATGCAGCACGATAAAAACGGTATCACTGTCGGACAGACCGCAACAAATATTCCCGAGTGCACATCAAAAAACGACCATCATTAGTTTTTGTAAGGACGGTAAACAAAACAAACATGTTTTCGCAACACAAATGTACCGCAAAGACGAAAATACGTCCTTGCAGTCAATCATTGATGGTTTTACATTTGTTGATGTTGCCGGTTTGGGATTTGAAGGACGTTATGCGAAGATTTCGTCGTCCATAGAAAAACAAATACTCAAAAAATTGCGGAAAATTAAAACAAATATTGGAACATTACGGAAAAACAACGGTAAACCGATTTATTATCGTGTAACCGGCGGCGAATATTACAAAATTATTACAAATTTTTCAACAGAATCGACAAAAGAGAAAATTCTTTTTTTTGATAAAAAAATTGCTGACTGTATCGGAGCGATTTTATCAAGCAACTTATTGTGGTGGTATAATCAGGTTTATACTCGCTATCCCGATTGGAAAACATCGGAAATTGAATCTTTCCCAATACCTGTTGATAAATTAACGCCGAAAATTATCGTTAAGATAGAAAAACTTTACACAGAATATTTGTGCGACATTCAGAAAAATGTTAAAGAACACAGGACAACAGCGTATGCCAATGTAAAATCCTTTAAGGAATACAAAATTCGTTATTCCAAATATTTGATAGATACAATAGACGATTTAATCGCTCCGCTTTACGGTTTGACTGACAAAGAGCGGGACTTTATTAAGAATTACGAAATCAAGTTTCGTGTGGACGAATAATCATAACAAAACTATGCTATGATACAATTTTTTGATACGCACGAATCGTTTACGAGCGATAAAAGGATTCATTATGCGGAAAATAACACGACGAAAAATACTCCAATCAACCGCAGCCGGAATCGGATTTATTGCTACGGGACATTGTAGTCCGGGTCAGTTTGACGG
>JAITBS010000086.1 GCA_031283515.1 Planctomycetaceae bacterium | reverse complement strand
AATAGAATATAGAATGAATTTCAGAAAATGTAACAAATTAGAAATATTATCGTTTTGATGAGATTAAAAAGAGATAAATTTGTTCAGAAATAACACAAAGCGTGTACTACAACAGTAGATTGATCTTTGACAATTAAGTAACATATTTGGTATGGCGGATTTACCGGCGGAGAAGTACGAAGCATCGTGGTAACCGTTCACGGAAATTTCTATTTTTTTACTTTTGTAGGATAGTTGGAGTTGGTTGTCCCTTGAGGCACGAGGCAACACAACTTTGCAAGAACGTCATGATATTTTTCTTTTGTTGTTTGCAAGTTGTTATGACGCTCCAAAATCGTTCATGCCAGCAATTTCCTTTTTCACTTCTGGTTCCTTGAGTGACTCTTCGATCCAGGACAACTTGACGAATCGTTTGTTCCGCAAGATTGTTGGTCGGTGTGCTTGTCCACGAATTTTGAAATGGCTTAAAATTATCTGTACGATAGTTGAATTAATGACGAATTTCAGAACAACAGGTAACAAATTAGAAGTAAGGATAGCAAAGCAATGGTTTTGAGGATTTTTCAAAGTGTTTTCCAAACGGGCAACTCGTGGCCGCCTAGCTCTTTCGATACGGATTTATCGTACACATACAGTTACGGATTCTATAACAGTACAGTAACCGGACATGATGAATCTAAAACAGATCACAAACGCGACGAGAATTGGAATGTAAATTTCAAGGCGGTGAATGGGTTAAAGGTCCTTCTCGAACACCAGGGCACGCATTCGAATGGGATGTTCAATTACCTAAATATAGAGGAGATTCATGTTTTCGTTTACTTTCACCAGATGGGAAACATGTTAATGTAACTCTTGATGGTCAAATTGCACACTAATATAATCTTACTATAAATCATGAAAGAAGAGAATCCATATCTAAATCAAAAATTCTCTTTTAAAGAAATTGTTATTATACATTCGATAAATCCACGATTAATTATTTTGTAATTTTCCAGTGGAATTTTCGTTAAAAGAAAGTAAACATCCGGTAAGCGAGTTTTCTCCGAAACGTCATCTCTTAATTGTTGGCGTGAATAATTATCTTTTATCGGTTACGGTTACGGTTTTTTACCGGTGGAACTTGCCGGATTGGCCGGATTAACAGGATTGGGAGCAGTGGGAAGAGCCGGAACATTTTCCTGAGCAATAACCGCACGACGAATCAGAATATAATTTTCGCCGCGAAATTCAGTAAATTCACCGTCAATTTTCCATGTTGTTCGGGTTGGTTTTTCATCAATTGCCTTGAGAACCCGTTCAAGATTTAAGTTTTCGAGACAAATAAACCGCTCATTATCGTCAATTGTATATAACGTCGTTCGATTACCAGTCTGCCGGAAGGAAACTTTTTTACCTTGAAAAATTGTTCCTTCTCGGTTACGTTTTTTCATTACCTTTTTTTGTACCGATTCTTCAATAATCGGTTTTTCTACGGCATTCGGATCACTCGGAACAGGTTCTCGTTGCGCAAAACTTACCGCATTGCCGAAAAGAAAAATCGCAATTAAAAATAAAAGTAGAAATAAAAATATTTCAATATTTTTTTGTACAAAACTAAGAAACATGTTTGTAGTGAATAGTTTATAGTGAATAGTTTATAGTGAATAGTTTATAGTGAATAGTTTATAGTTTATAGTGTTACAAATGGATTTTTACAGTAACAAAATAATTCCATGTACAAGACTATTCACTATAAACTATAAACTATTCACTATAAACTAATATTGCATTGTGATTTAATTTCATGGAGAGTGTTGACGAGGTTTTGTGAGGAATCGGTTGCCTGTTCGGTTGTCCGGTAATTCTGTTGCGAAATTTGTTCAACCTGCGAAAGGCTAAGCGAAATCTCTTGAACATTAGAGGATTGTTCTGTTGACGTTTCGGCAATTTTTGAAACGAGTTCAGTTGCATCGCCGATCATGGTGGTAATTTCATCCAATGCTTTAGCCGTTTGGTTTGCCACTTCCGCACCGCCAAGAATTTGTGTGTTACTTGATTCAATCAACTCCGCAGTTTCTTTTGCCGCTTTCGCACTTCGGGACGCCAAATTACGGACTTCCTCCGCAACCACCGCAAAACCTTTTCCATGAATCCCCGCTCTTGCCGCTTCCACCGCCGCATTCAACGCAAGCAAATTTGTCTGGAACGCAATCTCATCTATCGTTTTGATAACTTTTTTCATCTTCTCCGACATGCCGCAAATCTGGTGCATTGAACCAATCATTTCTTTCATTTGCTGTTGTCCCTTTGAAGCCGCCTGAACCGCATCTTTGGTATATCGGTTGGCTTCCGAAGCATTTCGCCCGTTCGATTCCGTCAACTCACTGGTTCGATGAACTTTTTCAACCATTTCATTCAATTGATTCGTCGATTGTTGAAGACCATTTTGCAAAGAATCTGTAAACGACGCAATCGTCTTCACCTCTCTCTGTGTTTTTCCGACAATCGTTTCAATCTCTTGAAGCTGTTGTGTTGTTTGTGTTTGAAGTGTTACATCGGCAAACACCTGAACACTTCCAACTGTTTGCTTTCGCCGATTGAAAAGGCGTTCGGAATGAATTTTGTAATGTGAAGAATCCGACGAACTGTTTATTACCGATGTATTACGTTGATACAATAATTTCAATGCATCTTCTGAAAATTTAAGTTTTTGCTGTTCCGCAGTCTTATTTTTCAGGTAAACAGCATTATCCGAATCAACTACAAATAACGGTAACGGAATCACTTCAATAATTTGCCGATATAAATGTTCCAGATATTTCACACGCCGCCGAACCATTCGGGTAATTCCCCACGCAGCAAAAAGACCGGCAAAAAATACAATTAAAGCAGTCAATAATATTTGTCGTTTAATTCGTTTTTCTTCTGTATTTTGTTTGTTTGTTAATTCTGTTCCGGCGGACTGAATTGAAGCGGTGAAGGATTCTTTGGCGGAAGTTACTGCCTGAACCGTTTTTTCGTGAACTGTACGAAATTTTGAACCGGCAGCCTCAACATCTGTTTTCGGAACATCAATACGAATCGTCCATGTATTACCCGTCACAATAAATGTTGACGTTACGGAAATAAGATCACGCCCTGCCGGAATTGTTTTACCGACAACCGATAAATCATTCGACGCAATAACTTTTTTTTCCGGCGAAATCAGATAAACCTTACCGTTCTTTTTCAACACAGGATTATTCTCCAGTGTTTGAGACAACATTTTTACCCAATCACGCGGCTGCAAGTCTATCCCGCAAACTCCAAACGTCTTGTTACGATAATGAATCGGAGAGGAAATTGAAATAATTAACTCACTGTCATTTTGTTGATACGGTTCCGAAATAATTGTTTGACCGCTTTGAAACGGCTTGACATAATACGCCGAAACATCCGGCCGAACAACATCACCCAATTCAATTAATGATTTATTGTTGCGATAACTTCGCACGGAAAATCGTCCTTTTTGACTATCAAACTTGTCAAACGCATTGGGCTCCCAACAAAACCACGCCGCCTGAATCCGATTATTTTCCCGAACCGTTTTATACGTCCAATCTTTCAAAAAGTCCCGCTCATCATGATCAAGAGGATTGATGTCCTTGTCAGCACTGGTTTTTTGTTGAGCCGTTTCGGAAATCACTTCTCGCTCCGATCCTGGCTCCACAACAACCGGTTGAACAGAAGAAGTTTCTGTTTGCTTGCCGCCAGAATTGACAATAACTTTTTTCGTAACCGGTTGCTTTACAACTTCCTCTTCAACTTGTTTTTTTTCCGCTGGTTCTTTTTCAATTTTTTGTTTTGCCGCAACTTCTTCAGATTGCTTCTTTTCCGTTAATTCTTTTTCAAGTTTTTGTTTTGCCGCAACTTCTTCAGATTGCTTCTTTTCTGTTAATTCTTTTTCAAGTTTTTGTTTTGCCGCAACTTCTTCGGCTTGCTTCTTTTCCGCAAGTTCTTTCTCAAGTTTTTGTTTTGCCGCAAGTTCTTCGGCTTGCTTCTTTTCCGCTAATTCTTTTTCAAGTTTTTGTTTTGCCGCAAGTTCTTCGGCTTGCTTTTTTTCTGCTAATTCTTTTGCAAGTTTTTGTTTTGCCGCAAGTTCTTCGGCTTGCTTCTTTTCCGTTAATTCTTTTTCAATTTTTTGTTTTTCCGCAACTTCTTCTGCTTGCTTCTTTTCCGCTAATTCTTTCTCAATTTTTTGTTTTTCCGCAACTTCTTCAGCTTGCTTCTTTTCCGCTAATTCTTTTTCAAGTTTTTGTTTTTCCGCAAGTTCTTCGGCTTGCTTCTTTTCCGTTAATTCTTTCTCAATTTTTTGTTTTTCCGCAAGTTCTTCGGCTTGCTTCTTTTCCGCAAGTTCTTTTGCAATTTTATGTTTTTCCGCAACTTCTTCGGCTTGCTTCTTTTCTGCTAATTCTTTTTCAAGTTTTTGTTTTGCCGCAAGTTCTTCGGCTTGCTTCTTTTCCGCTAATTCTTTTTCAAGTTTTTGTTTTGCGGCGGTTTCTTCGGTTGTTTGGTTCTGTTCATTCTGAGATTGTTGAAGTTCCTCCGAGTCAACTGTGTCCGAATTAAAATAAATAAACGGATGATCTTGTAAAAGTTCAGCGAATTCATCGCAAATCTGTTCAAGTGCAGTTCCATTTTTTGTTTCTTGTTTATCAATGGCGGCTTGCTGAGAAACAGAATAATCAGGAATCACAGACGGAATCATGATAAGTTTGTGAGATTTTGGAATGGGCAATTGATTGGCGGTGATTACCGGATTATCACAACATTGCTCTTCATTTGGGAGTTCTTCATTTTTTTTTCGGGGAGTTCCACGAAACACGACTTCCTGATAAACACTGTTTTGGGGTATTGGAATCAGAAAAATTGTATCGGAACCGGAATTACGTGAACGATGATCGTGATTAAGTTTTTCAGTGTAACAGGTTATGGCGAAAAGATTCGCGAGATTGACTAACCCGTTCAACTCTGTTTCAAAGTGATTGGAGATACTTTGAGCCGAATTTTGAAGACTCAACTGAACCCAATCCTGTAATTCCTTCTCTGCTAAGGAATTTTGATTGAGCAATAATTCATGAATCTGTTTGGAATCGGTTGTATTTTGTAGTTCGATTTTTTCCAGAAAGGCGGATCGGTTGGAAGTCATTTTTGACGTAACCGATTTAATATTCTTTCTTTCCAGAAAAGTAAAGAGAATAATGATAGTCGTTGTAAGCAGGATAATGCTTACACACAAAGATAGTAAACGTTCTGTTTTCATAGGATATTTCAGATCATTTTAAACCATATAATGATACTTTTTAGACATTTCTATCTAAAATACCTTTTTTACCTATGTATCGTATTTTCTCTGATAAATAATCATCTATTTTATTTATTTTTTTTATCTTTCCAATATTAACAAATTCAGACATTGTGATTTTCTGTTTGCGGATTGTAAGATTATTTTAGAAATACTTAGTTTTCAAAAGTTTTCAAATAAATTTTACCTGCCAATATTTGAAATATATTTTTTTATAAAACGTGTTGCAGTGTTTTAAAAAATTCTTTATGATTATAGAACCAGTCCTTAGTTTTGTCGATGTTGACAAAAAATGGGAAAGATGAATAACATATCACCGTAAAGATTTATCGAATCTTTCGGATAAAGCGTTGCCGAGTGGCGGCAATCGAAATTTCTGAGAACATATTATTGACATTGCGTTAGTTTTTAAGCAAGCCGGACATTTGGTTTAACCTTCATTTGAGCGTATGATTTTTCCTGAAATTTTTTATTTCCTGTCGGTTTTTTTCCTGATGAAGTTCCAAAAACTTTCCATCGGTAAAACTGTATTGAAGAAGACGAATGGTGATTTATTGCTTGCTTTTTTGATTTTCAAGACATTATTCCGTTCCGTTTTATTTTGTTTCCAATTTTTTTGGTTTCTCTGTAACAGGTTATTTTATTTGTCAGGGAATTGTTGGAGTTTTTTCATTGATGTTAAAATTCCATATTTACGATGGTGTTGGTATTGTTGTCTTGACTTATTGGAATGTATTGTCAATAAGAATTTGTATGCGGAGTTTTCCGGTTTGTACAATGTTTCCGGTTTTTTTGATTACTTTTTCGCCGGATTGGTCTGCTTTTTTCGGGATTCAAATCTGATCGTTCAAAGGCAACATTATGGAAACAATACAATGGATCACCGTAGCGATTACATCGGTTCTTTCAGTTATTACGACTTATTTTGGAGTTCGGTTTGTTGATGCGCGCCGTCAGGCGGACACGGTTATTAGGTCGAAAGAGATTTTGCGCCGTGCCGAACTTGAAGCCGAAAACACAACTCGTGAAGCGGAACTCCGAGTTAAGGAAAAAGCAATTCAACTGAAAGAAGAAAACGAAAACGAATTTCGCAAAATCCGGCAGGAACTTCATGACCGCGAACGTATTCTTGATAAACGTCAAGATATTCTTGATAAACAGGCGGAAGACCAACGTAAACTGGAAAAACTCGTTGAAAATACACAACGTAAATTGACAGAACGGATCGATGATACCAACCGCCGTAACGACGAACTTTTAAAGTTAATTGAGAAAGAACGGTTAACGCTCTATGAATTTTCCGGTTTGAGTCGGGAAGAAGCCACAGAGAAATTGCTGCTGCAACTTGAAAAAGAACTCCACGAAGAAACCGGCACATTGATTCTTCGTCACGAGAAACAATTGAAGGAACGTTGTGAAATATTAACCCGCAATATTTTGTTGGGGGCGATGCAACGTTATGCTGCTCCGCACACTGCCGAATCTACAACCTGTACGGTGGACATTCCGAATGATGATATGAAGGGACGAATTATTGGTCGTGAAGGGCGTAATATTCGGGCGTTTGAGAAAGCCACAGGAGTGGACATGATTATTGACGATACACCGGGTGTGGTGATTGTCAGCGGTTTTGATCCGATTCGGCGTGAGGTTGCCCGTTTGGCGTTGAACCGATTGATTGCTGACGGGCGAATTCATCCTTCGCGAATCGAAGAAATTGTCAGTGAAACAAACCGCGAAGTTCAAATGTTTGTTCAAAAAGCCGGACAAGAAGCAGCTCAGGAAGTTGACATTTTCGGTTTGAACGAGCGAACGATCAATCTTCTTGGCAGGCTGTATTTTCGTACGAGTTATAGTCAAAATGTTCTTCGTCACGCAATTGAGGTTGCGTTCCTTTCCGGTTTGATTGCAGTTGAGTTGGGTTTCAACGAAAAATTGGCACGGCGTTGTGGATTGTTGCACGATATTGGCAAGGCAGCGGATCACGAAACGGAAGGCGGTCATCCCAAAATCGGATCGGATTTATTAAAACGTTATGGTGAACCGTTGGAGGTAGTTCAGGCGGCGTTGGGACATCATGAGGATGCGAAAATTGATTATCCTTATACAATTATTGTTGCGGTTGCGGATGCTTGCAGTGCTTCACGTCCCGGAGCGAGGCGGGAATCGTTGGAAAATTATATTCGCCGTATGGAGGAATTAGAAGCGATTGCGAATGAATTTCCGGGAGTTGAGCAGGCATACGCGGTTCAGGCGGGTCGTGAGATGCGGGTACTTCTCAACGCTCAGCAATTAACTGATGAAGGTGCTGCCAAAATTTGCCATGATATTGCTCATTCTTTAACGGAACGAGTTCAATTCCCGGGCGAAATTAAAGTTACCGTAATCCGCGAAACACGGTTTGTTGAAATTGCCAAATAAACATTGTTGTAAAATTTCCATATTTATAATAATTCCACTGACAGATTACATTTAATCATTATTTCCCAAATTCCGAAACAATCAGAAAAAATTCGGCAAGTATTGAACCCTGTTGAGAAATTGTTAAAATAATTTTCCAATGTTCCAATTATTTTCCTTTTTTACTTTTTATGAAAATAATTTTCTATAAAAAATAAGAAAAAATCTGCCCAATTGTAAACTGTTTCGGAGAACCAAACGATGGCAAAACGTAAATCAAACGCCTTCCCCAAACTCCATAACGCAACATGGCCCGGTGTTGTTGGTAAGGGAGGATCGGATGCAGACCCAATTATTGATCTTGATACAATGCTCCGTTTGACAACGGAAACTGAAGTGGACGGAGTTAAATTTGACGGGTTTGACCTGTTCCTGAGTAATCCCCATTTCGATATTGATTCGTCAGAAGATGATATCAAAAAACTGGCTGAAAAAGCACAATCGCTCCATCTTGAAATTGGAACGGTAGTTGCTCCGGTGTGGAGTGGAACCGGCGGCGGTTCCACAATAGGAAATGAAACCGAACGCCAAAAATTCCTCACACAAGTTAAAAAAGCCTGCCGAATCGCATCCGAACTCCGTAAACTTGGTGTTCGTCCCAATGGTTGTGTTCGGATCGATACATCGGCAAGTGTTGAAGATTGGGCAAAAGACCCGGAAGGGAATCAAAAACTTATCGCTCAAACTTTTACCGAAGCCTGTGAAATCGCCGCTCAGTTTGACGAAGTTCTGGCTTGTGAGGGCGAAATCTGTTGGGGAGGAATTCACAGTTGGAAACGAATGCTCCAAATTCTCGAAATGGTTGATCGTCCGCAGACTCTTGGTTTTCAAGCGGATTTGTCGCACACCTTGTTGTACCTGCTCGGTTACAACGCCCCAGAAGACCGGCTGTTACCGGAAAATTTTGACTGGAAAGACAAAACAGTTTTCGATACCGCCTACCGTAAAATGACGGATGCATTACGGCATTGGACTGTTGATTTGCATATCGCACAAAATGACGGTACTGTTTTCGGCAGCGGCGATCATGATAAAACCGGAAGACATTGTTTGGCAAAAGACCCAAACGGTAAACTCGATATCACGTATTACGCCGGTTTTTGGCTCAAAGATGAAGACGGATTGACCAAACGGTTCAATCACATTTGTTGGGATGGCTGCATGTTTCCCAATACCGTCATGATGAACCCTCAAACATGGAATGACATTCTTACCGCAATGCTCAATGTCCGAAATGAATACGGCTGGAAATAAACAATTGAAGACAACAAATTTATTAACAGCGTAAAAATACAAGACAAACCAATATTCGTTTTACCGGAAATTGGTTTGTCTTGTGGTGATTGATCAATGTGTTCCTGTTGAAGATTAAAATTCATAATCTATCTGTGTAATTTACGGACTATTTGCCCTATATGTTCTAGCAGTTGGTGGCGGTTAATAAAAATGGGCGATTACTTTTGATTTTGGATTGGAGCGATGCGTTACGGGATTTTTGGCGGAGCTTTTGACCCTATTCATTTTGGTCATCTTTTATTGGCGGAGAGTTG
>JAITBS010000070.1 GCA_031283515.1 Planctomycetaceae bacterium | reverse complement strand
TGTTTTTCGATTTTCACCCCGAAGGGGTGCAATTTTCATAACCGCAGGTCATCGACCTGCGGACTCGTGTCGATAACAAATCTCTGTCTGAAAGACAGAATTTTAAAAATCGAAGGTGTGATTCGGATCGTTTCGTTTCGTCTTTCAGACGATGTTGAGGCGAAGTATTTACCGTAGGTCGCGCTTCGCTTGACCTACGGTTATGAAAATTCCACCCCTTCGGGGTGAAGAATCAAAACAATAATTCCGCTGATATATTACGGAAAGAGAAATTCCATGAAAAAGAATTTTTTACTTAATGTTGTTTCGATTTTTTTACTGACATTCTTTTTTGTCGGCGGATTTATTGTTGCAGCCGAAGTTAAGGAACGTCCCAATGTTATTCTGATTATGGCGGATGATTTTGGATATGAATGTGTCGAAAGCAATGGCGGAACAAGTTATAAAACACCGAATCTCGATAAACTTGCCGCAAACGGAATACGGTTCGAAAATTGTTTTGTTCAACCGCTTTGCACACCAACACGTGCTCAATTAATGACTGGAAAGTATAACGTACGGAATTATACCTCTTTCGGAAAACTTGATCCGTCACAAAAAACATTCGGCAACTTCTTTCGTGATGCCGGTTATGTTACGGGAATTTTCGGTAAATGGCAACTCGGACGTGAAAAAGATTCACCCAAACATTTCGGCTTCGATACTTACACGCTTTGGCAACACACTCGGCGTCCGCCGCGTTACGCTAATCCGGGTTTGGAAATTCAAGGCAACGAAGTAAATTTAACAAACGGTGAATACGGTCCGCAGATTTTTATTGAACATGCGTTGAATTTTATTGAAACAAATAAAGATAAACCGTTTTTCCTCTATTATCCAATGTGTCTGACACATGCTCCTTTTCAACCGACACCGGATTCGCCGGATTGGGATCCCAAACGAACCGGAGAAGAATATTCCGATAAAAAACATTTTAAGGAAATGACCGAATTTGTGGACAAAAATGTCGGACGGATTGTTGAAAAACTGGCGGCAACAGGTTTAACAGAAAAAACGTTCATTATTTTTCTCGGCGACAACGGAACCGGCAGACCAATAATATCGCAATTCAAAGGCAAATCTTATCAAGGCGGTAAAGGTTCAACAACGGAAGCAGGAATGCATGTACCATTGATTGTTAGTTTTGCCGGAAAGATTAAAGCAGGCGGTGTGAACACGAATCTTGTTGATTCGACGGATTTTTTACCAACGATTGCAGATGCGGCAGGAATTACGTTACCGCAAGACGCGGAGCGTGACGGTATTAGTTTTTACCCGCAACTCATCGGTGAAGAATCGAAACCGCGTGAATGGATTTATAGTTGGTTTTTGGGAACACGGTCAACAGGTCAAGAATCCGTTTTTTCGTTCGATAAACAATTCAAACTTTATCGGCAAGGTCAATTTTTTGATCTCGTTCATGACCCTGAAGAAAAAAATCCCCTCAATCTTGATTCATTAAACGAAACACAAAAAATAGAGAAACAAAAACTCCAATCAGTTCTTAATCGTTATGAAAATTCTCGTCCCGATTGGGTGAAACCGCTGGAGAAAAAAAACGAAACCTCCAAAGATAAAAAACGTGAACAACGTAAAAATAAATCCGCCGCAAAAAATGTGTAACTTATAAAATGTGTAACTTATAAACCGTTCATGTTGCGTACAACATCAACAAAATAGACGGAAAAAACAACTTCCCTTTACTTCGCTGTTTGAAGTATTTTGTTATAACACCACTAAACAACAAATTAAATTTTATGAAAAAATTAATTTTTATCCTGTTTTTTGTAATTTTCGCAACTTTTTCAGTGAAAGCGGCGGAACGTCCGAATGTTCTTTTTATCATGGTTGACGAGATGCGGGCGGATGCGTTGGGAATTGCAACGGAAAACTCGGTTTATCAAACGCCGGCTTTAGACCGTCTTGCTGCCGAAGGAACACGTTTTACTCAGGCATACACGGTTGCCGCTGTTTGTGTTTCTTCGCGTTACAGTTTTTTCACGTCGCGTTATTCACATGTTCACGGAGCAACAAATAATAATCTTTCCATTCGTACCGCACAAATTTTGTTACCAAGTATTTTGAAACATCTCGGTTATCAAACAGCCATTTCAGGTAAACTTCATTTTCATCCTTCCGATCAGGATTATGATTTCGATTATTTCTGGTCATTCAGCAATGAAGGACCGAAAAAATTGGAGACTTGGCCTCAATATCTCACCACAAAATACGGCAATACTGCACGTCAGACAAGCGATAAACCGTTTCCGGAAGATTCGCTTGGCGGCGATCTTGGTAAACTTTCCTATCCCAAAGAAGACACTCAATCGTTTTGGATTACTGACCGTGCCGTTGAATTTTTCAATATTCGTGACAAAACAAAACCGTTTTTCCTTTTTGTCAGTTATTTGGAACCGCATAGTCCGTCTCATTTAGCGGAACCGTATTGGAGTCAGTACGAGCAAGCCCGTAAAAATGTTACACTTTCACCGACATTCGTTCCGAACAAAGAACCCGCTCCTAATAAGAATGGAGTGAGCCGGTCCGGACGGCATTGGGTTTCCGATACGGAAATCGCCAAAGCAATGACTGCCGCTTATCATGTTAAAGTCAAACACATTGATGATTGTATTCAACGTTTGCTTGACGGTCTGAAAAAAGCAGGTTTGGACGAAAACACGCTTATCATTTTCACATCGGATCACGGCAACATGCTTGGCGATCATAATCGTTGGTTCAAAGGTGTTCCGTATGAAGGCTCGGCACGGATTCCATTGATTATCAAAGCACCTCAACATTCATCTTATGCAGAAACATTTAATCGCGGAAAAATCGTACAAGAACTTGTTGAAAGTATTGATGTGATGCCGACAATTCTGAATATTATCAATCAACCGCTTCCCAACGATTCGGGTTTTCAGGGAAAAAGTCTGACGCAACTTGTCGCCGGAAAAACGGATCATTGGAAAAACGTGATTTTTTCGGAACGAACCGGAATTTTTGTACGTTCCGGTAAATACAAATTGATTCAAAATGATCCGGAAACCGGCGGTCAATATGAGTTGTACGATTTGGAATCCGATCCGAATGAAACAAAAAATCTGATTAACGATCCGTTATTGAAAACGTTACTTGATGATTTGAAACAAAAACTCGAAACATGGCAAAAAGAAGACCCCGCTGTTCCAAAATATCCCGGTCTCGAACCCAAATTTGCTCCGGTAGAACGTGACCCAAATGAAAACAAAAACAGAAACAACAGACGACGAACAACACAATCATCAATAAAATTCCACAACGAGATTGTTGAGATCATTAAATAACCACAAATGATTTTTAA
>JAITBS010000655.1 GCA_031283515.1 Planctomycetaceae bacterium | reverse complement strand
AGCAAACATTTTGCTCGAAATAGTTCCTCTATATTCTTCATTCAATCCCTACAATACGAAAAAAAATACCGATTGTTTCGGATAGTCCCGAAAAAACATCAAATTATGTAATCTATCAGATGCATTTTTGTGTTTCGATTTTCACCCCGACAGGGGCAGTTGTTAGTTAATAGTGGATAGTGAATAGTGAATAGTTGCGCAAGCGGATTACTGCCGAAATGGTATTACTCCGCGTGCGAACTCTCCACTAATTTTAGAAGGAACGCAGGCGTCCCGCCTGCAGGACAAACGACTAAATAGGCGGTCGAGACGACCGCGATCCTAATAAAAATAAATTGTAATATATCAGTGGAATTATTGTTTTTCACATTAGCCCCGATAGGGGCGTCAGGATTATAACCCGCCCCAACGGGGTGGGTTATAGTTCCTTGTGAAACAACGCCCTGAAAGGGCAGGATATTAGTTGATAGTGGAGAGTTGATAGTTGATAGTGCCGCAAGCGGAATTACTGCCGAAATGGTATTACTCCGCGTGCGAACTACCCACTAATTTTAGAAGGAACGCAGGCGTCCCGCCTGCATGACAAACGACTAAATAGGCGGTCGAGACGACCGCGATCCTAATAAAAATAAATTTTACATGAGGTTTTTAGATGTTCCCTTTATAGATTCTGCCATTGTGAACTCACAAACCGAAATTGTGAACGTGAACTCACAAACTGAGATTGTGAACTCACAAACCGAGATTGTGAACTCACAAACCGAAATTGTGAACTCACAAACTGAGATTGTGAACTCACAAACCGAGATTGTGAACTCACAAACGGAGATTGTGAACTCACGAACGGAGATTGTGAACTCACGAACGGAGATTGTGAACTCACGAACGGAGATTGTGAACTCACGAACGGAGATTGTGAACTCACAAACTGAGATTGTGAACTCACGAACGGAGATTGTGAACTCACAAACTGAGATTGTGAACTCACAAACTGAGATTGTGAACTCACGAACCGGAACTGTGAACTCACGAACCGGAACTGTGAACTCACAAAATCTATCTATTCAGGTTATATTGGTGTTAGCGTTATGAATCAATCGTTATGATTCTTCGGTGCGACGTTGCCGACCTGATAATTTTTCAACACGACCATCATCATAGAGGTACTCAATCTTTCGCTGAAAGGTTTTAAACAATACGGTACTTGCCGATACAATAGAATTTTGGTATATTAGTGATGATGTGGTTGAAGAGAAGGGTGTTATCTAGCTAATGAAAAAAATAATATCTCCATTCAACCTCCAAATTTGAAACCGCTGCTCTATTGAATTATTCGGGTTAGGAAAGAAACAAAATAGAGGACTTTACACAAATAAAGAACTTTATGTTTTGGGCTTTGGAGTGATAATTTTGAATCTATGCGATCTAATAATTCTCGAATTTATTGGCAACTTCCATTATTGCTCTATGTTGTTACTTGGTTGACAACAACTGGTTTCCGATTTGATTTTGACAATGGTATTATTTACCATTTTTTTCTTTCCCTAATGCTGAGTCTGTCTAACAGTGATTTATCCGGTGAAGCATGGCAGATTTTCGGACAAAAACTTTATCAAGGGATTTTGTTTTCCATACCGTTAATGTTGATTCTGACTTGTCATGAGCTGGGACATTTTATTCAAATGCAACGATATGGAGTTCGTAGTAGTCTTCCGTATTTTATTCCCATGCCGATTGGACCTTTCGGAACACTTGGTGCAGTAATTGCGATGGATGGACGTATTCCGAACAGCCGTGCCTTGTTTGATATTGGTATTTCCGGTCCGCTTGCCGGACTGATTCCGACATTGTTTTGTCTCTATTATGGAATTAAATGGTCTTATTTTATTCCGGTTTCGCTTAGCGGGGACATGACGTTTGGGAATCCATTGTTGTTTCAAACGATGGTTTATTGGATATTTGGTTCGGTGCCTTCTGACGTGATTTTGTATCTTCATCCGGTTGGGTTAGCCGGTTGGGTTGGGTTGTTTCTGACCTCGCTCAACTTAATGCCATTCGGGCAACTTGACGGCGGACATGTTTTTTACACATTATTAGGCCGTCATGCTATTAATGTTTCATGGGTTGCTTTTTATATTGTGATTATACTGGTTATTTGGTTCCGGTTGTGGCATTGGTCGTTAATTTTAATTCTGCTGGCTTGGATTGGTATTGCTCATCCGCCCACCGCTGATGAAAGTGTTAAGCTCACTCCGTTACGCCGAATCTTAGGTTGGGGAATTTTAGCGTTTATTGTGCTAGGTTTCACTCCAACACCTATCGTTATTAACGACCCCCCAAAAAATATCGACCAACCCAGAATATATTGCCGGTACGAACATCAATAAACTCAATCACAATATCTACAATACAACTGCTTTCCAAAGGAAATCATAAAGCGGTTTCAAGAGGACAAAACGTTCTATTAACAGATTAACCAGTTTTGGTGACATTAACGTTTTGTTTGGTTCACAATGGGCAAGAACCGCAATTGATTTGCTCTGATACCATGCATCAATTGTTACGGGATGTTTATTCGGTAAACGGCGTTTATATTGATCTGTTTCGAGTTTGAAGGTTTTACTTTTGCGAACTGGTTCGATGATTCGGAGAAAACGTTCCGGATCATCGTCAATCATTGAGCGAAAACACCGCATGGTTGCGGCGGAAGCGGAATACATCCCCATTCCGTACATATATTCTTTTTCCTCAAGTTGAAAAAAATAAGTCGGTGTTTCCGTCCAGTATTCCACTTCACGTTTAAAAGCAAACCATATTCGCGGACGATAGGGAGTTTTATCGTTTGAAAAGCGGGTATCGCGATAAATACGCGAAACAGTACGATGCGGTGCCGTAATTACCAACGGGTCAAGTGCTGAAATCATAGGAGCCAAAGACATAACTAATTGTTTCATTGGTTCAGCAACAAACCGGAGATATTCCTCACGATGTTCCGCAAACCAATCACGATGATTATTCGCATTGAGATTGTGAAAAAATTTCAATCCCTGCGGCGTAAAACCCTGAAATAATGTTGCCATAAACAGTTTATAGTTAATAGTTAATAGTGAATAGTTTGTAGTTAATAGTTTATAGTTTATAGTTTATAGTGAACAGTGAATAGTTTATAGTAAATAGTTAATCATTGATAGTGTCGCAAACGGAATTATAACCGGAATGATAAAAACTCCGCATGCGACACTATTCACTACTCACTATAAACTATTAACTATAAACTGTTCCCTATAGGGAAATTCTAAAATTTATTTTTTGACAGGAGGCAAAATAAAAGTTTTACTTGTAACTTTACACTGTTCCAAAGAAACGCTAAACTATAAGACTTCAAACTGAAATACCAAAATGATTGATACTTTAATTTGCCATGCGATGTCCGTTTTGCCATCAGGATAATGATAAAGTGGTTGATACTCGAACCAGTGATGATGGATTTGTTGTTCGCCGTCGTCGGGCATGTTGTGCGTGCGGGAAACGTTTTACAACTTACGAACGAGTCGAAACCACTCAGGTTCGCGTGATCAAACGGAATGGTCAACGTGTTCCGTATGATCGGGAAAAATTACGGCAAGGACTGGAAAAAGCCTGCTGGAAACGGCAAATCAGCGATGCTCAAATTTCAACTCTTATCGCACAAGTTGAGAGTGATATTGACTCTATGTTCGAAACTGAAGTCGAAAGCCAATTTATTGGGGAACGGGTGATGCAATATCTGGGAGAACTTGACCAGGTTGCTTTTGTCCGTTTTGCCAGTGTTTATCGGCAATTTCAGGATGCCAGTGATTTTGCTAAAGACCTTGGTGAAATGCTCGAAGACTCCGATGACACTCTGTTTACCCTAAAACCTTTACCACATCTCATACCACATCTCAAAAAACTTCGCTTTCCCAAAACAAATAAAAAAAGAATTCCATAATAATTAATGATGAAAAATAAGTATTCAAAATAAGTATTCAAAATGTCTTTGTACATGAAAAAAAACATCATCAATTCAGGAACTTTGGGATGAAAGTTGAATTGCTGAAAGGATTTAGCAATAATTGATTCTTAACTTCGGTTTAATAAACAAAAGTTTCTCTTGACAGATGCCGAATAAGGTCTATAATTAAATAATAATTTATCGATAACAGGCTATCTAATTGTTTTACTGGTCTGCCGACAAATTTAATTTACACCGAAAAAAGATCGTTCTTGTTTATCGTTGTTGTTTTCTTACGCAAAATGATTATGCAAAATGATTACGCAAAGCATCCGGTGTCCCGCGAAAAACGTTTTTTTCGTTCAAGAATTTATTTATGAATCTTTTAGAAAGGAAAACATTGTCATGAAAAAACATGATTTAACAGAAGTATCCTCTGTATCCGAACCTGTTGTTGGGCATCAGGATAAGACGAATCAAGACGGAGTAACGGTGGTTACGGCGTCTTCCGCAGCAACTCTTGTTGTCAATACGCCGGAATCTCTCAACGAGATGATGGAACGAGTCCGTAATGCCCAACGGATTTACGCAACATATACACAGGAAAAGGTTGACGAAATTTTCCGAGCGGCTGCCCTTGCGGCGGCGGCAAAACGTATTCCGCTTGCCAAAGCAGCGGTTGAAGAAACACGAATGGGCATTGTCGAAGATAAAGTGATCAAAAATCACTTCGCTTCCGAATACATTTTCAACAAATTTCATGACGAAAAAACGTGCGGTTTAATCGAACACGATGCGGAATTTGGGGTTCGTAAAATTGCCGAACCGGTTGGTATTGTTGCCGGTGTGATCCCAACAACAAACCCGACTTCAACCGCAATATTCAAAGCCTTACTCGCATTGAAAACACGAAACGGTATTGTTTTTTCACCGCATCCGCGTGCGAAAAGGTGTACGGTTATGGCGGCGAAATTGATTCTTGATGCGGCGGTTATTGCTGGTGCGCCGGAAGGGATTATTGGTTGGATTGACGAGCCGACGGTTGACTTATCCCGCCAACTCATGTCGCATCCCTATATCAGCTTGATTCTTGCAACCGGCGGTCCTGGAATGGTTGTTGCGGCTTATTCTTCGGGCAAACCGGCAATTGGAGTTGGTGCGGGCAACACGCCGGCAATCATCGACGAAACTGCGGACGTTAAAACTGCGGTCAACTCAATACTTTTGAGTAAGACCTTTGACAATGGCGTGATTTGTGCGTCTGAACAATCAGTGGTTGTTGTCAAAGATGTTTACAAAGAAGTGCGCGAAGAATTTTTGTTGCGTGGTGCCCATATTGTCAACGATGAAGAACGCGGCAAACTCCGAAATCTTATCCTTAAAGACGGAAAAATCAACGCCGAAATTGTTGGTCAATCCGCACACAAAATTGCGAAAATGGCGGGTTTTGATGTTCCCGAAGTAACAAAAATTCTTGTTGGTGAAGTTGAAAAGATTGGGAATGAAGAACCATTATCGTTTGAAAAACTTTCACCAGTTCTTGCGATGTATTCTGCGGACAATTTTGAAAATGCGGTTGAGAAATCGATTGCGTTGATTCGTTTTGCCGGCATGGGACATACGTCTGTACTTTACACCGATCCGAACAACGCTGACCGAATTGAAATGTTCGGCAAACGTGCAACAACCGGTCGAGTTCTTATTAATCAACCATCGAGCCAAGGTGCAATTGGTGATTTGTACAATTTCCGATTAGAACCTTCATTGACATTAGGTTGCGGCAGTTGGGGCGGTAACAGTGTGAGTGAAAATGTCGGCGTGAAACATTTGATTAACGTAAAAACAATTACTGAACGCCGTGAAAATATGTTATGGTTTCGAGTGCCGCCGAAGATTTTTTTCAAAAGCGATTGTTTATCAATTGCGTTGGAAGAACTGCGCGGTCGCAAGCGGGCATTTATTGTTACTGATGCGCCGTTGTTTAATCTTGGTATTCCCGACAAGGTTGCGAACACGTTAGAGAATATTGGAATTGAACCGGAGATTTTTTTTGAAGTTTTACCTGATCCTGATTTAACAACAATCCGTAAAGGTGTTGACCGTATGAAATCGTTTCAACCGGATGTGATTATTGCGGTAGGCGGAGGAAGTCCGATGGATGCGGCGAAAATTATGTGGCTGCTTTACGAACACCCGAAGGTTCGTTTTCAAGATTTGGCGTTACGTTTTATGGACATTGAAAAGCGGGTGTTCAAATTTCCGAAACTTGGAGTTAAGGCGTTGTTTGTTGCGATTCCGACAACATCTGGGACTGGCAGCGAAGTAACACCTTTTGCGGTTGTTACGGATGACAGTACGGGTCAAAAGTATCCGATTGCGGAT
The DNA here is from genome assembly GCA_031283515.1 of Planctomycetaceae bacterium. GTDB lineage: Bacteria > Planctomycetota > Planctomycetia > Pirellulales > Thermoguttaceae > WRKP01. The sequence goes on along the minus strand of JAITBS010000655.1, from coordinate 729 downwards.
TATGAGTTGACGCCGAATATTTCGATTGTTGATCCTGCGCTTGTGATGACGATGCCGAAAAAGTTGACGGCATATTCTGGGATTGATGCGTTGGTACATGCGTTGGAGGCAATAGTTTCTGTAGCGGCAACGGATTATTCGAATGCGTTGGCGTTGGAGTCTGCGCGAATTTTGTTGAAGTATTTACCGTCTGCGTACGAAAATGGTCAAAACGATGCGAAGGCACGTGAAAAAGTTCACAATGCGGCAACAATGGCAGGAATGGCGTTTGCGAATGCGTTTCTTGGGTTATGCCATTCGATGGCGCATAAACTTGGAGCGGAGTATCATTTGCCGCATGGTTTAGCGAATGCGTTATTGATTGAGCAGGTGATTCGGTTTAATGCAACAGAAGCACCGCGAAAACAAGCGGCATTTCCGCAATATGGTTATCCTGATGCCACTGCGCGTTATGCGAGAATGGCGCGATACATGGGGTTGAATGTTAATTGCGGCGATGCGTCCAATGAAGAGATGAAGGAACGTTTGATTGAAGCGTTTCGGGAATTGAGCGGCAAGTTGGAAATTCCGCATTCGATTAAAGATGCCGGTGTTGATGAAAAGAAGTTTTTCGGAAATTTGGACGAGTTGGCGGAAGAGGCGTTTGACGATCAATGCACTGGTACGAATCCGCGTTACCCGCTCATCTCCGAAATCAAACAACTCTACACCAACGCCTATTACGGAAAT
>JAITBS010000618.1 GCA_031283515.1 Planctomycetaceae bacterium | reverse complement strand
CTGAAATTGCTATTGTTTGGGTTTAAGCAAGGAATAGCCGAGTACATTTTTTTTTGAAGTTAGTTCGTGGTCGGTCATGTCCTGAGAAAAAGTGTTCCAAAAACAACCAAGTAAGGCATCGCACGAATCGGCATGATGAACAATCATCGCTTCCAATGACATCGGCGGTTTGGCAGCTCCCCAATCCGGAAAACGTTGGTGAGAAACAACAATGTGTTCCAATTGAATTTGAACAGCCGACTCAAGCCCAATCTCTTTAACCGCTTCGCGGATCATATCCCGCCCAAGCAATGCGTGACCAATCAATTCACCTTCCGTCGAATGTCGTAACGAACCAAGTTCGGGTTCATACTCACGGACTTTGCCGATATCATGCAGTATTGCTCCGGCAACCACAAGACCACGCGAAATCTCCGCACGGCGTTCCGGATAAGTTGTATGGTAATGGTCAACTAAAGCAACTGCAATTTTAGTAACAGAAAGAGTGTGTTCCAAAAGACCGCCGATGTAACAGTGATGATGATGACGAGCTGCAACACAAGTTAAAATTCCGGCACGATGTTCTTTGAGTATTTTCGTAATCACATTGAGCAGATTTCCTTTACCGAGTTGATCGGAAGCGATTTGCTGAAGTTCTTCGAACATTTTTTCAAGCGGAAGAGGCGATTGAGGACGAAGCAGAATTGGGTCAAAACCGTCTTTAGCATCCTCGTCGGTAACAGGTCGTATTCGACGGATTTCGAGTTGCGCTCCGAAATTCTGAGTAACTACATACGTTGCCCGAATTTTACAGAAAGTACCGGCTTTGAGATTCCTAAACTCTTTATAAATCGCCGCATCCGACCAAATTGGAAAACGAACCTCCCGAAAAGCGTCACGAAAAACAACTTGAAGATAAGGCTTACCTTTTTTCGTCTTCAATAATTCTTTTTCTGAAAGCAACGCAAAAAAATCCGCTTCTTGATTTGGTTCCATTTCATGAAACACAACTATTGAGATATTCGGCATGTCAGGAACAAAATTTATAGAGGATTGTGAAAACGATCATTCATTTTATTTCAGATAACATTTTTTGAAATTCTCTCAATTCATTTATTGCCGATAATTTTAGTCCGCAAATTACACAGATTATTTCAAAAAATTCATTGAAAATAATCGCACCATACTTGCACCATACTTTGCGTCTATTCGTTTTTTCATCAATCGTTGTACCATCAGAAGATACACATTCGCCGTGTAACCACCTTGCACGTTGAATTTACCAAAAGAATTGTAAGCATTGTGTCCACTAACGGTATTCGTGTGAATATCGGTAGTCGTTGCGTTCGTGACAACCGCTGTCTGAGTTATGGGAAATATAATAAACTTTACGATACAATATAAAAAATGCCAAGATCAAAATGTTTCAGACCTTAAAATCAATAAAATTTAACAACTCCAATCATAATAAATCAATAAACTCTTCAAGCGTTTTACAATCCAATAACTGTACTGCCAGTGAATCCAACACAATTGGGTCTTGCTTGGCGTATAGTTTTTCTTTAACGTCAATACGTACTCCACCAAAACGTCTTTCCAATTGCTTCAAAATTACATCCGTTCTTCCTTTTACTATTCCTTCATCTCTTCCTTCGTCTCTGCCGCTTAGTTTTCCTTTTGCATAGATTTCGTCGTACAGAGTTTTTACCATTGTACCAGCCATGTGTTCACCCTCCTTTCCGGGTATTGTTTTTTTAATTGTTTCTTGAATATGCTTAGGGGCAATCTGTTCATGCGAAGCGGTATAAAAACAGATCGCATGAACAATTTCAATAATACGGTCATCCCAAGTCATATTCTTAAAATTACCGATAATATCGCCAAAATACTCAACCGCACTGCCATCATGAATCCGCTTAATCGTTTCAACAACCGCACAGGTTTCCGGATGACCGGGTAATTGATCATAGGAATAATTATTCAAATTGGCTCTGATGATCTTCGATTGCGGCACAAATTCACGTAACTCATCCGGCAAGTTCGGGAACATATCCTGATAATATTGTACATCATCCGGTTTGTCTTTACCACAATACAGCAAAACCGCTAACGTAATATATGGACGAAATGTTTTACGCGATTTGGGACGTCCGGCACGTTTCCATTTGTCCAAATTCGATAAATCCATATAAGGATAAATCTGAAGAAAAACAAAATCGTTCGGTTCGGATTTATGTTCAATAACAAACAAAACCTCATAATCCAAATGCTCATCCACCAATCGGCTCGTATAGGGAATATCAAGGTGTAATTCCCGAAACGGGTCTTCCTTTTTTGATGTTCCAAAGAAATTTGTTCTTGCCGGTTTCAAATTATTGACATCAATATTCCTTGCAATTTTCATGTCCACGTAATAACGCAATATATCGGCGGCAATAATTTTGTCTTCCGCTATTTTACGGCAAAAACGATCCTCTGGAACTTCCCGATTTTCCTGCGTATCCTGCAATTCCTCTGAATCGTCAGGTTGAACAATTTTCGAATATTCCTGCTCAATTTTATCCATGATAACCTTACTTCAAGTAGAAGAGCATTGTCCCAACTGACATTAATCCGAACTATTATGGAGTCATCTAATTATTGCTTCATTATTACTTTGTCAATTCATTTAACAATTTTACTGTTTCGCAACGTTTGGCAAACTGATTATTTCCTTGATACAATGTTTTGAGTACCGTTTATTAGTTGTTACTATTGTGGGAAAATCTTGTTTATTTTTAAATAATTAGTTGGAAATTTCACAAACGATTGATTCATTTTACCTTACCGAACCGTTGAATTTCAATAACCAACTGATCCGAAAAATACACACTATTATATCGTAATATTTTTATTGACTATCGGCTTCCGAACTTCGTTAAATTGTTTAAAAGTATAGTAATTTCAATTAGCTTGGTCAATAGGGGTTGAGAGTCTTTAATCAATAGAGTAAGACGCTTAAACTGACATGAAATTATCCGAAAAATATCGGTTTTGTTAAAACATTGTCGAGATGTTCTACTCAAAAATCGTGAATCCCGATTTATCCTGTCAATCAATAAAAAACGAATTTTGAAGTATATTGAGTATATTACCCTTAAAACTGCCGATTTCGAATTACGGTATTATTTTTTGTAAGAATTTTTTGTAAGAATGATGATTATCTTCCTGATCACGAGTGATGAACACAGAAGTTTTTGATTTCAAGTTTACCGCCGTGAAACAATAAAAGTGATGAAACAAAAAGCACTTACAACGAATCTTTGGGTTATTTTTCTAATTGAATTTATTGTTTTTCTCCATTCATCTATCGTGACAGCTCAAACTCCGTCATTACCGACAAGTGATCCGGCTATTATAAAATCACCTGTTGTTTATGTTGCGATATACCGGATTTATTAATAACTACTTTAAAGTGAACATTAAATATAAATTTCGATAAAACAACAAAGACTTTGGGGTTATAGCGATGCCGTGTAATAAAAATCATTTACTGTTTTGATAACTATTAACAACAATTCAAAATTCAATGATGTCAACTTATATTCAAGTTCAAATAACGTTTCCGACTGAAGAATCCGCAAACCAAGCGGCAACAAAACTTGTTGAAACGCATTTAGCAGCCTGTGCACAAATTCTGAAACCGATTCGAAGTGTTTACGTTTGGAAAGGAAACCGTGAAACATGCGATGAAATTTTAGTTTTGGCAAAAACGAAATCTGTCTTGTTTGATCGGCTTGTTGAATCAATTCGCGATGCTCATCCTTACGAATGCCCACAAATTGTTGCATTACCGATTTTTGCCGGCAATGAAGATTATCTTGATTGGCTCGAAGAACAATGTAAACCATCTTCCCTTTGAATGTTCAGAAACCCAATCATAATGATCTAAATTCCAACAACCGCTTGGTCATTAATACCCAAATGATTTCAACATCTTCTTTTGTTTACCTGATGACGTGTAAATTTGGGGTTGTTTGCCGATTTTCTAATGTAAATTATTATCACTTAATTTTGACAAGGACATTTTTTTGATGCTATTTCGTGAATATGAAAAAATATTTTTAGACATAACTCATTCGCATGGATTCGTAATATATTTTTTAAGAAAATATTTTCATAACTATCGATAAAATAACAAGATAAATAGTTTTTATGACTTAAAAATTTCGGGACTTAATTACGTAAAAACATGTAATCACGGTACTGAAAATGGTGTGATTTTGATTTTTTTTCAAAATTCTTTTCCGTCCCCCTTTGACAGTTTTTGAGAAGCCGATATACTCTTCCAACATAATTGATTGGCGGTTATTTTGTTGTAGGGAAAAAAAGACAAAGAAAAATTTCTGAAAACCCCGTTGACAAAATAAAAGCCGCGTATAGAATTATTAAACTCGTTAGTGAAAAAGTGCCGAAAACCTTTGGAACAACGAAATGATCTTTGACAATTAGGTAGAGCAAGAGTGGCATCTGCACTATAAAGAGTTCTTGTTAGTTGTAATTCATTGTGATTATGTACTAACGGAAAATTTCTTATAGAGCGCTTAGTTAGGTAGATTAATATATGTTCGTTACTGTCGTTGTAATGCAACAACGACACTAGCCGCAAATATAATGATTTCTTCCTGAACTGGTAAGTGATAGTTGTGTCATTAGTTATTATTAACTAATTGGGGACAATGAATTATTGCTTGTTGAAGAGGAGTATCGGATATTTGTGATCAAGCTAGATTAGGGCGCATGGGGGATGTCTTGGTATCAGAAGATTTTGAAGGGCGTTGAAGACTGCGATATGTCTGGGGGAGTTGTCAAACAAACATTGATCCCGGAATTCCCGAACAGGTATCGACTGAATTCATAGGTCGATACGAGCAACACAGGGAACTGAAACATCTAAGTACCTGTTGGAAAAGAAAGAAAAATCGATTCCGTCAGTAGCGGCGAGCGAAAGCGGAGAAGCCCAAACCAGGAGGATTTTCCTCTTGGGGTTGTAGGGTCTTTCATATGGGAGTTAAAAAGTTGCCGAATAGTAGAAGCGTTTGGAAAGACGCACCATAGAGGGTGATAGTCCCGTACACGAAATTTGTGCAGCCTCCCGAAAGATACCTGAGTAGGTCGGGTCACGTGAAACCCTGACTGAATCTGCGGAGACCATTCCGCAAGGCTAAATACTCTCTGATAACCGATAGTGAACCAGTAGAGCGATCGAAAGATGAAAAGAACCCTTACAAAGGGAGTGTCTATAGAATCTGAAACCATGTGCCTACAAGCGGTCGGAGCACGATTAATAACGTGTGACGGCGTGCCTTTTGCATAATGATCCGGCGAGTTGGCGTAAACGGCCCGGTTAAGAGTTTTCGACTCGAAGCCATAGGGAAACCAAGTCTGAATAGGGCGATAATGTCGTTTGTGCCAGACGCGAACCCCAGTGATCTACCCATGAGCAGGTTGAAGCGCGGGTTAAACTGCGTGGAGGACCGAACCCACTTGGGTTGAAAACCGAGGGGATGACTTGTGGGGAGGAGTG
>JAITBS010000574.1 GCA_031283515.1 Planctomycetaceae bacterium | reverse complement strand
TTACACACTAACATAAACGTTTACAAAAATTATACATTAAACTTTCAAAAATTAGTTCACAAATTGAATATGTCTTTTTAATTACAAAATTTTGTTCGGACAAAATTTTAGTTACACATTAACTATAATCTCTACTCATTCCATTGGAGGATAATAACATGTTTACACATTTACGTTTACAAACGAAAATATTTTTTCTTGTTTCCATTGTTGTCATTGTGTCTTTTTCCGTTCTCACAATGATTGTTTCCAACAAGACTTTTGAAATGGCAAAAAATGATGCCTTTAATCTTGCTCAGGAAACAGCGGATAAATATAAGAACGAAATTAAAGCGGAATTGCAAGGTGCGAGAATTACATCGGAAACGCTGGCGACTGTGTTTGAGGCGTTGAAGGATAATAACCTCACCGACAGGAAAATGATGAACGATATTCTCCGAAATACACTTGCAAAAAAAGAATATATTACCGCTTTTTGTATCGCTTACGATCCCGATGCTCTTGACGGAAAAGATAAAGAATACGCCGGTCAAAAACCGGCTTACGATGACACTGGTCGATACGCTCCTTACTGGAATAAAGCCGGTGATAAAATTGATGTTGAACCGTTATATGATATTGATATTGCCGATTGGTATATCGTTCCAAAAACAGGAAAACACGAATTTATCACTGATCCCTATCCTTATCAGGTTCAGGGCAAACCGGTTATGCTTGCCAGTATGGTTTTTCCCATTCTCTATAAAGATCAATTTGTTGGAATTATTTCTTCCGATTTTGTTCTTGACAAGTTACAGGAAATGATTTCAAAAGTGAATCCGCATGGTCAAAAAGGTTATTCGTGGATTCTTTCCAACGCCGGTGTCGTAGTCGCTCACCCCAATAAACAACTTCTCGGAAAAGATTTGACCGAAATATTAGTGTACGAAATTGTCACCTCCGACCATTCCAAAATCTCAAAAGCCATCGAACTCGCTGATAACTACATCACCCAAAATCCCGTCAAAGATCCAAATGATAAAGATCAAGTCGAAAAAATAAACAAGAGCCAACAATTTGTTAATTTATTAAAAGAATATGCCAATGATTTCGACGTCAATAAATTAGATTTGACCTTGCTTAATTCCGACCTTGCCGAAGCAATACTTAAAGCCGATTCGTTCCGTTTAAATGATGCTATCGAAGCCAAAAACTCCATCAAAGAAGGTGAATCCCACATTTCAAGCAACAAAGATTTCTACACGGTTTACATGCCCATTCAATTCAGCGAAGTTACAACACCTTGGTCGATTGCTGTGAGTATTCCGATGACAAAAATTCTTAATAACGCCCATGCTGTTCGTAATTATGTTGTTCTTGTTTCGTTAATTTCTATTGGTGTTATTGCGTTGTTGCTTCATCTTATTGCCAAAAATATTACGAGACCTATTTTACTTCTTTCCGAAACGGCAAAAATTTTAGGGCAAGGCAATTTTAAGGTAGAAATTCCGGTGATCAATAGTCATGATGAAATTGGTTCTTTGTCCAAAGCATTCAAATTCATGGCGGAAGAAATCAATACCTTAATTACAAAATTACAGGATCATGCCAAAGCACTCGAAGAAAAGAATCAATATCTGAACAAATTAAATGAGTTAAAAGATGAATTTATGGCAAATACTTCGCATGAGTTGCGAACTCCGATTAACGGAATTATCGGGATTGTCGAATCCATGATCGACGGAGCAACCGGTTCACTCACGCAAGAACAAAAATATAATCTTGCTCTTGTTTCCAATAGCGGTAAACGTCTTTCCAATTTGGTCAACGATATTCTCGATTTCACAAAATTGAAAAATCAAGAAATCATTTTGCAAATTAAACCGGTTGATTTGAAACCAATTGTTGATACGGTAATTGTTTTATCGAAACCCTTGATTAAAGGAAAAGAATTGACGTTGATCAATACGATTGATAGTTCCTTGCCGATAGTTGATGCGGATGAAAACAGGATTCAGCAGATTTTGTACAATTTAATTGGCAATGCGATCAAATTTACGGACAAAGGTAATGTGAGTGTATCGGCTCATGTTTCAGGAGATTGTGTTGCAGTTACGATTTCGGACACGGGAATCGGAATACCGGAAGATAAATTCGATAGAATATTTGAATCGTTTGAACAGGTTGACGGTTCGACTGCACGAGAGTATGGCGGAACAGGTTTGGGATTATCGATAACAAAAAAACTTGTCGAACTCCATGGCGGAACAATAAGTATTACTTCAAAATTGGGAGAAGGTTCAAACTTCATATTCACAGTGCCGCTTTCCAAAACAACACAGAATTTATCAGCTGCAGACAAAGGTAAGAAATCAACAATTGACCTTGAAGATTATTCCGTCCTAGAACCTACAATTGATCACAAACTCGATAAAAAAGATACAAAAGGAATCCGTGAAATACTTGTTGTTGATGATGAACCGGTCAATATTCAGGTGTTAAAAAATATTTTATCGATACAAAATTATTCTGTATCCAGTGCGTACAATGGTCCGGATGCTCTTGATTTGGTAAAGAACGGAAAGAATTTTGATTTGATACTTCTGGATGTGATGATGCCCAAAATGTCGGGATATGAAGTTTGTAAAAATTTACGGAAACAATATCCATTGTTTGATTTACCGATATTGATGTTGACGGCGAAGAATCAGATACAGGATGTTCTTTTGGGATTTCAATCGGGAGCGAATGATTATATTGAGAAACCGTTTGACAAACAGGAATTATTGGCACGAATAAAAACACATCTCGAATTGAAGAGTGCCCTTCTTGCGGCGCAGGCGGCAAACAAAGCAAAGAGTGAATTTATGGCAAATATGAGTCATGAAATTCGTACACCAATGAATGCAATTATTGGTCTGACACATCTTCTGTTGGAAACATCGTTGAATGAACAGCAACATCAATATACCAATAATGCTCATCGTGCTGCGCGTTCTCTTTTGGGAATTATCAATGATATTCTTGATTTCTCGAAAATGGAAACGGGGAAAATGACATTGGAACGTGTACCGTTTTCGTTGAGTGAGGTTTTGGGTGATATTGACATTATTTTCAAAGAGCAGAGTGAGGAAACAGGAATTAAGCTGATATTTAACCAATCAACAGATATTCCTGAATCGCTTTTAGGGGATCATTTTCGGTTACGTCAAATATTCATCAATTTGGTAGGTAATGCGTTCAAATTCTCCAAACAAGGCTCGATTACTGTTACGTCAAGTTTGGAATCGATCAAGGGAGAAGATGTTACGTTATCATTTTCGGTTAAGGACATGGGAATTGGAATGTTGCCCAATCAGGTTCAGAAACTTTTCAATGCGTTTACGCAAACAGATACATCAATTACACGGCAATATGGTGGTGTTGGTTTAGGTTTGACATTGACGCGAAGTCTGGTCAATTTAATGAGCGGCAAGATTTCATTGGAAAGTGAAGTAGGTGTTGGAACAAATATTATATTCACGTGTGTTTTTGGATTAGACCCAAACGTAAAAAAGAATATTAACGAGTCATCGGCTGAAAAAACGGAGTCGAATGTAGAAACAGAAAAAGGGAAAATAGTAAGTGTACAGTTGCCGCATGAGAAGCTGTCATTATCGGGTTTTCGGATTTTGTTGGTTGAAGACAACAAGGTGAATATCATGGTGGCGAAAGCAATGTTGGAAAAAATGGATCTCAATGTAACTGTAGCGGAAAATGGTGAAGTTGCGCTTGCGAAGTTATCGGAGGTTTATGAATCGGGGTTGAATCCGGTATTTGACTTAGTATTTTTGGACATTCAGATGCCGGTAATGGATGGTTTTGAAACAATCAAACATATTCGTTCCAATCCGCACTATGAAGGATTACCGGTGATAGCGTTGACTGCTCATGCTTTTGATGAAGAGATACAAAAATGTTTTGATAGCGGCATGAATGGACATCTCTCCAAACCGATTGATATTCATACACTACAACAAAAACTATATCAATTTTTGTTGCATAAAACAGAATAAATCAAAACTTATGGATTAGAGACAATCCATAAATTATATCCTTCTTGCATTTACTTGATTGATGTTTTATTGTGTTACAATTTATTTAGAGGTAGTCAACGTTTCGCCGAAACGTTGACTACCGCCTTTGGAATTGTTCAATACAAATCGTTACAACATTAAAATAATGAATGCAAAAAAGCATAATCAGCGAAAATCCGCGTTAATCTGCGGACTAATCTGCGAAAATCAGCGGACTAAAAAGTTTTCATGAGTCCGAATTGACCGGTGTGAGCGGTGGAATGTTCACCGAGATCGAAGTCGTAGTCGGCGAATAATTTTGTACGTTTACCGATCTTGAAATCACCGCCGAAACCGAGATTCAACGTGTTGCGACCGAGATTGACACCAGTTAAGACTCGGTGGTTGTTGCCGCCGATAATGGAAGTTCGGGAAATTCCGTACAAATCGCCGCCAACCTGATAACCATATTGTAACCGTGTTCGCAAGTTCTTGTAACCCGCATTAACTCCGATTCGTAACACCGTTTGGTCAACATCGCTCTTGTCAACCGATAACGGCAATCCCGTAACATTAGTCTTGAACCCGCCAGACCACGCTTTTTGGAAATCAATGGCAACAAGCGGTGAAAGAGTAATATTGTTGCCGAAATGAAACGGTCTGTATAATTCCAAACTGGCGTATAATGAATCGCCGTTATATTTGGTTTGGGAATGTGCGGAACTTCGGCGCAATTCGTAATTCTGATGTCCGTAACCTAAAAAGGCGTTGGCATAAATTTTTGAAACGTTTGATAATTTCAATCGTGCGTAAGTTCCGAACGTGTAATCATCGGCGTCAATTCCGGCAACAGAATTGCGGACATGCGGGTTGCCGTAACCGA
>JAITBS010000177.1 GCA_031283515.1 Planctomycetaceae bacterium | reverse complement strand
AAACCCGGACCATTGGGCGGTCCGGAAGGTGGAGGTGGTGGAGGATTACCGCCGCCAGGTGGTCCACCGCTACCAGGTGCCTGGCAACATTCCTCGCAATCGGGAGGACAAGGCGGAGGAGGATCGCCACTCTGATCACTATGTCCCGAACCCAAAATCGTTCCGGTAACTACCAGACAACAGAAAATGAACAAAATCAGATTTCGCAGCGATAATAAAAGAGTATTCATAGGAAACCTCACAAAATAATGGATACCGAGAAAATGGCGGTTAAAAACATTCATCCTGTAGGAACGAAATCAATAATTGCTCCGTCCTCAATAACATGATGAATCATTACAAAAAGCCAAATTTGTAAACGCTAAATGTCCATCATATAAAATGAGCGAGGTACTTTCAATACCTCTGAAAAAAAAATTCCAAATATTACAATCAATTATTCATAATTTTTTAATTTTTTAATTTTAGTCATGAAACGGTTTTTTATTTTATTGGTTTCGGTTTTACTACTGATCATTGCTGTTTATCTTTTACGGCGAAACGGTTACGAAACGGCTGAACCGATTCATTCTGTTGAATTGGTTTCCGGTTTAACACCGGAAAAGTATGATCTTGGTTACGTTGAATCAAAAAGTGTTCATGATTTTACGATTGAAATGACCAACGCCTCCGATGAAAATTGGCTGATTGATAAGATTGAAATTGAATGTGATTGTGTTACGGTTATCGAATCACCGAAGTCTATTCCTGCGAAAAGTAAATCGTTGTTTCAATTACGGTTTACCGCACCCGAAGTAACCGGTTCTTACACGAAAACAATAAAAATAACAGCAAACGGCAAAATGTTTCAAACCCGTTTTCACGCACGAATTGATTCACCGCTTCGTGTGGAGCCGAAAAATTTAATTTTTGTCAGTGAGGAGAAAATAATAGAACAATATTTGACAATATTTAATGAAGGAAAAGAACCGATACGGCTTCTTTACGCAACATCAATTCCGGCAGTTTGCACGATAAAAATCAATGCGGAACCCATTGAATCCGGTTCACAGACAACTCTTATCGTTACACTCAATGACTTCACGCCGGAACGTTTAATTTTACTCAATATCCAGACAAATCACCGAAAACAGAAAAAAATGATCATTCCGATCCAGATAAAATAAAAAAAAGTTAAAAAAATTTCCACACTTTTTTGAAAAAAAGCGGGTAGGGGTACTTGTAATGGTTTTCGGGATTTTAGAAAATATCATATAACGTTCCGAGAATGTCGGTTACATTTCCGTTTTTGCTACTGTTTCTTAGTTAGGAGTGTGGACAATGAAGAAAGTTCTTTTATTTTTTGTTCTGTTGGTCGTCATTCTTTTTGCGGAGTTGCTTAACGCTCAACCGAATGCCGCATCTAAAAATGCCGCTAAACCTGTTACTAATAATGCCGCAAATAATAAAGCGGCGGATAATGGTAACAATAAAAACAAGTCAACACCTTCCAAAACCGGTCGGGTTGATCTGAAAACACGGACGCTTGTCAGTAAGAAATTGAATCGTATTGACGAAAGACCGGACGGTAAAAAGGTGTATCATTACACTTATCGGGTGGAAGCCGAACCAACTGTTACAGAGATGCCGCGATATTGTGTTGATACGCAATATAATGTTGCTTACGAGCAGGAAGGTTTTCAGGAAGAGGATTCTGTAACAATTCTTTCCGACAATGAAGAATCGGCAACAGATTCACCGGTTTGGGTTTATGATGTTGCCTACGTTGACAGCGGCGAACGCGCTCTTGCGTTTGCGACAACCGGCAGCGCGTTAGGGGCGACATTTTCCTCCGCCAATAGTGAAACCGATCCCAACGATCCCGATTATCATTGTCATACCTGTAACCATTACGATTCCTCGCAATGTACAATTGCCTGCCGATGTTGTTGTTCGACGGGCGATGAAAATTGTAACTGTTCCGGTTGCCAATATCAGAATCCGCGATGTTTTGCGTGTCCGGTTGGTTGTACGTGTGAACATTGTGTTTGTAATTGTGATGGTTGTCTGACTCAGAATCCGCGGTGTTTTGTTTGTCCGGTCGGTTGTACGTGTGAACATTGCCAATGCTTGTGTTTGCAAAGTATTGACCACGAAGGACGTTGCGGCTGTGCCATCTGTAAACAGCGACCGCTCACGTGTGAATGTGAGTGTCATTGCATTTGTCCGTAACGTTTAATCCGGCTGTTTTTTTTTATTGATTTATTTTCACCCAGTTTTTATTTGGAGATCATGCCATGCGTTTTATTCTTTTATCTTTGTTTATTGCAACAACTTTTTGTACGGCAAATCTTTTTGCGCAACCGAAACAACGTTCTGACGAGACGAAAAATTCGTTTCGGCAATTGCGTCAAACGTTCCTTCAACCGGAACGCGGCAGTTCCGCTGAGCCGCAATCGGCAGAACGTGAGAAATCGCGTTCGGTGGAAACATGGGTGAAACGTAATTCATGGCGTGAGTTACCGGTTCAAGAACAGATGTGGCTTGCCGAAGCGATGACGGGACCGGATCAAATTGATAAACGTTCCTTTTCTGTACGTTGGACGGGTCAACTGAATGTTCCGGCAAACGGACGTTACACATTTTCACCTTTTACGTCTGTCGGAGCCGATGGTGTTATGAAACTCTGGATCAATGACCAACTTATTCTCGATACGAATATAGCGGTTTCGGATGATTTTGAAACGATATCGGAATCCCAACCGGTTAAAAATAAAGACGCAAAAACAGCACAGAAAGAAAAAGCGGATACAAAACAAAGGGCAAAACCGGAAACAACACCGCAAGCCCCAAACACCATCCTTAACGGTTCGGTAACATTAACTGCCGGAAAACCTGCTGATTTTCGTTTGGAATATGTTCGAGTTTCTGTTCCGATTAAACCCGGTGAGGCACGCTTGCCGAGTTATCCCTCTGCGGTTCTGGCGTGGCAATCCGAAGTGATTGAACGTCAGGTTGTTCCGTCCGGTGTTTTTACACCGCCGCAAGATTTGGCGAAAGAAGTGAAACAAGGTCTCAAGGGTGAATATTTTTCGGATACAACGTTTCAAAAACGTGTTGCGTTGCGGGTTGATCCGAATGTCGATTTTATTTGGGATGTCGGGCGTGTTGTTACGGAACACCGCTCAACACAACGCGAAATTGTTTCCGAAACGATTACTAAATTGACTTCCCCCGGATTTTTGAGTAACCTTCAACCGTCGGAAGCGAAAGAGTTAATTCAAAAACAACTTCCTCCCTTAATGGGAGTTTTGTCGGCGTCGGAGCGTGTTGTTGTGTTTAAGGCAATCGGTGAAAATCCGAACTTGTTACAATATCTGACCTTTCCGCAACTCGCAGGAGCAATTCGTTGGTATGCCGCGCAAACCGATGCGAATCTTGCGATTGATCTTCTTGTGAAGTGGAGTAAAACATCGTCCCCGCCGCAATCTCAACCGGGTTTTATTCCGGGACGTAGTCCGGGCGGATATTTGAATTTGAATATCGAACCGTATTTTCGTTTGGCACGGCTCTTTCTTGGTGATGAAGTTGATCAAAAGATTAAAATATTGTCCGATAATGTAACCAACGACGACGGAACGTGCAATCTTACTATTGCTTATGTTCTTGCTTGTGTTTGCCGTTTGGCGGGTCAACCGAAAATTATGGCGGACTTAACGGATTCGCATTTGATTGGTGAAGAAGCGGAAAAACAACCGGGTGATCTTCGTGCGAGTTGGTTTCTTGCCGAAGCGTTCAAATATGAAACAGTTTACAGTAGTGATTTCCGACCGGGTACGGGAATTGTTCCGATTGAACGAGCGTTGGAAGCGGCTGAAAGTCCTGCAATGCGGTTTCGGGTTATTGCGGAACTGGTTGCGCGGTTAATTGCGTTGGATCGTTCGGACGAAGCCCGCTCGTTAATTATGAGTGTCCGCGACCAATACCCCGATGAAGACCAACAAAAACAATTTGACACATGGCTTGCCAAAGGCGATGAAATCAAAGCGTTCTATGCTAAAATTCGTACAGAAGAGACCGAAGCGGCGGACACCTTCGCCGCCGACCAATACGTCCTTGAATTAAAACGCCGTGCCGTTGTTGCCGAACAACGCGGCGAAAAACGGACGCTTGACCGTTACCAAAAATCCATTGCCAACATCGAAAAAGTCCAAGAGAAAAAACGCAAAGAAAAGAAGGAACAATAAATTTTCTTGATCTTTCCATACATACCAATCGTTCTTGCTAATTATTGTACTTTTACCCTTATGAGGTTTCCGATGAACACGTTTTTATTATCGCTACGCAATCTGGTTTTGTTCATTTTCTGTTGTGTGGTCATTTCTGGAATTGTTTGGTCATCCGGTCACAGTAATCAGAGCGGTAATCCTCAACCGCCTTCTCCTCCGTGTACCAAGCCATGTTGTATTGGTCCTGGCGGTAGTGGTCCAGGTGCCGGAGGTAATGGTCCCGGCGGAGCTGGTAATGGTTCGTGTGGTGGTCCCTGTTTTGGTAACGGTTTTGGAGGAATGAGCAGTAGTCCGCCTCAAGCTGCCGCTTCTCCAGATCCAATTCATTTAATGAATGGTTCGGTTGTTGAAGAAGAAACGGACTTATTTATTGATGGACCGCTTGGCGGTTGGCGTCATCAACGTTCTTATAACAGTATGTTGGACACCAGAACGTACAATAACCCTAATTACAATATTCAAGGGCGTCGATGGACGGGCGGACCTCAATCAATTTATCTCCGCCGAACAGGTAATTCTATGGAGTTATTCTTGACGGCAACAAGTAAATATGTTTTCACCGATAATGATTCGGGTAAAGTCAATGGAACTTATACGGGACCTGCCGAGTTTCATGCAACACTCACAAAATCGGTTGCGCTTAGTTATCTTGTTTACACCTTAACGTTTCCGGAAACGGGTGAAGTTTACATTTTCCGTGAAAAAGATCCGATGGATCCTTGTTGGGGTCTCAGCACTTATCAGAATGACATTATTCCTCTTTCTGAACGGACAAATCTTTCCTATTTAACACAGGGACTTATTGGTGAAACTTATACTTACAATAACAATGGTAAATTGGTTCTTGTTGTTACGGCATCACCTCAATCTTATTTTATTCAATATTCGTACTATTCGACGGGTTATGTGAGTGGTTACCTTAAAAAGATCGAAGTGTACGATGGTTCACCTGAATTGGAAACAACAGTAAAAATAGCGGAGGCGGAATATTTGTACGTTGACTATCAAACGGTATCGGATTATGTTGGTACGGATGGTGACTTGGCTCAGGTACGAGTTTCCGAATTGTTGACTGACGGTGTAACATGGGATCATAAATACACGCAATACCGTTATTATCTTTACGATGGTCGCGGCTATTATCAGTTGGAAAGTGTTCTTGAACCGGAAGCGATTGAACGAATTATTGCGGAGAACAGTGAAATTAACGTTCCCGAAGATATCTTTAATTATTATAGCAATAACTATGATTATTATTACTATTATTATGGCGGTCAGACATTGTCCGGCGGAAAAACCATCTCTGATTATTCGTCACGAGTTTTTACTTATTACGATTATACAATTAGTACAAGTTCTAACATCAGTACAGCATGGGGAACAGAAAATTTATCGAGTAAATACGGCGGCAATGATCGTAGTGAAGTGCCGACCTATCCTTATCTTGGTTTAGTCCAGACGGAATCGGTCAATACCGGCTGCAATTCTTGCGGTGGTTCAAGCGGCGGGTTAAAGTACGATTACTATTACATGACTCTTAATACCATTCCCTCCGGCAATACATTGGGTGATCCGAATATTGTTGTGTATTTGACGATAGAGGATACAAAAGATTTTTCGGGAACACCAATTAAACGTACGGTTTATGGACTGAATTGGCAAGGGGTTGAACTTCGTAAAGCAATGATTGAAAATCCCAATGCCGCAACACTTAATGCAGTTTGTATTTCAAAGAAGTTAAATGCTTATGGCAAAGTGATTGAAGAACGTTTGCCGGAGGTTCATGCGTTGATTGACACGAATGCGGAGTTGAAACAATTTCTGAATCCCTATAACGGTAATAGCTGGGCAAATGATTCGGCGACTTTGGAATCATCGAAAGGAATTGTTAAAATTGCTGAGTATAATGATACACTTCAAAAAGTTACAGGTTACAAAGTTAAGATTGGTTCCAATGGTACCGCTTATTATGTTGGCGCGGCGGATTATGACGCTCAAGGTCATGTGATTGCAGATTATGCTTATCCGACACAAACAACCAATCGAGCATCATCAGATCGTGTAACAACATCTTATACTTATACCTATTGGGAAGATAATTTCAAAAAATCCATTAAAACAGAAACAGTTACCAAACAGGCAGTTCCGGTAACACAAAACGGTCATGGAGTTTCTTCTGTTACGCAAAAATATTACGATTCGTATGGTCATCTTCGCTGGTCGCGTGATGCGATTGGAGTTGTAACTTATTACGGTTATCATCCGGTTACTCTTCAAAGAGCTTTGATAGTGCGCGATGTCGATACCAATTCTTTACCGGCACTTGTTACAACGGATACAGACAATCTCGTTGCATGGAATGGAAACGTACCCTTTACCCGTGAAATATCTTTACCTACGGCATTCAATCAAACGACAACAACGGAATATGATAAACGGGGACGAGTTTTTGCAACAACCAATCCTGATGGTGTTACAAGTTACACGGTTTACGGAGTTAAGAAAATGATACGTTTTTCCGCATGGGATGAAACGCCACAAAAGCCGGTTTTACCA
>JAITBS010000172.1 GCA_031283515.1 Planctomycetaceae bacterium | reverse complement strand
AAAATACGAATTTTATGAAAACAAAAAATATGTAAAAAACAACGTTTAAGTAAAGTTTTATTTTGCCTAAATTCTCATTCTTTGAAGCTGACTACATTGTCGGTGTGGTACAAAATTTGATCGACAGTGGCATTGATTACGAGAATTGCTATTGAATAGTGACAAAACATTGCTTTTTATAATTATTTTACCTATTTTTCCTAACTGTAAAAATTGGAATTTTTATGAAAAAAAGATTTATTTTCGACGATAAAACGCAAATAGGAAACAACTCTTTTCTTCGTAAAAACCGATAGTTGTAAAGAAGTACTTTGCCGAACAAATTGTTTGCGCTGATAGATTTCCGCCGAATAGGGATTATAGGAAAAGGATTTCTCAATGGTAATGATGATAGAAAAATTTTGCCGTTTCCTGTTTGGAGTGGGTTTAATATTTACCTTTTTCGGTGGAACGGTTTATGCTCAAACGTCTTCTTCGTTTTACATGGGACAGGCGGCATCCTATCCTTATCCCGAATTACCCGTTTCACGCATTGCGGAAAAGAATGAGTTCTTCCGCCAACCGGAAACTGATGGGATATTTTATGATTACAATTATTATTACTATAACCATCGTGAACAAAATAGCAACGTTTATCAACATCCTCCCACTGCTCAAATTGCAAAATCGGCAACCAAATCCGCTTCCAATGTTACAACAACAATAAAACCGGAAGATGTGGTAAAATCAGAAAATTCCGCCGCCGAAAAAACATTCTCCGAAAAAAACAGCACCAATAAGAAATCCCGTAATTCTCAGGTTCAAACCAAAAACTCTTTTTGGAATCGCGATTTACCCCAATATTGGAGACCGCCGACTGTTCCGAATATGATTGGCGATAATACGACCATTCCGGCACGGGTTTTGTCGTATCATTTTTGGACTGCGGAAACTGCTGCAATTCCCAACCCAAATTATAATCCAACTTCGGATTTTTATAATTACGGTATTGATAATATTGATTACAGTTCTCCATCAAAATATGATAATCGTCAATATCTTAATGTTAGTGAAGCTGTTCAGCGTACGGAAGTAATTCCGTTACCGGTAACTCCGTCAATGTTTGTTACATCACTTAATGTTGCGGAAAATTTCAATGCGGAAGTGATGAACCGATTTTATGCTGATTTACGTATTTTTGATGGAGCGCAGAGTTATGGAGTTTCTGGAAGCCGGAATCCGGTTGCGGTTGCGAAGTCGGACATGAGTCGTTTGACGTTGGGATTTGAGAAACGAATTGGTGATCGGCATTCCGTCGAACTAAGACTTCCGATTGTTTTGGTCGGTCTGAAATCTTCGCAACATCTCGTCGGAATAGCAGAACCCGAACAAGATACAGAATTTGGAAATCTCAGTTTAATTTACAAAAATGTCCTATACCGAACTCCTCAAGTAACATATTGCTGGGGAATCGGACTCAATATTCCAACCGCTCCCAATGTCCAATTAAACTATGTTCCTAACTTTGGGCGTGACAATATTCGCGGAACAATCGAAAACCGTAAAACAAGTTTTGTGCCTTATATCGGTTTTCAATGGGATCGTAACCAAACGTTTGGACATATTCTTGGACAAATTGATTTTGCACTTGGAAAAAACCGTTGGCAATTCACCGATAACCGTTACGGACTGACAAATCACGAAATGGAAATATCGGAATCGTCCTTGTTTCGCTTTAATATTGGTACGGGACGTTGGTTTTACAGTTATCCGCAAGATCCGTCGTTATTCCGGTTGGGCGGCATGGTTGAGGCTCATTTTACGTCAAACTTGAGCAAGTTAAATTCCAAAACGATTTATTCCAATACAAAATCCAGCGATAATTATTTTTCCGCAACAGCAACCAAACAGACTTGGACAACCATTAATCTTGTCGCCGGATTGCCAATCCAAACTCGTAAAGCATCGTTGTTACTTTTCTTGGCGGTTCCGGTTACGGACAGACGGTACTTCGATTGCGAAGGCGGTTTTTCCGCCGATCTGAAATTTTAACGATAGGTATTATTCGTTATTTTAATTCAAACGAATAGACGGTGACGCTTTCATCTAATAGTTGCGTTACCTTTGTGATAACCGTCGAATCTCTTATAATTCTTGTGTGAAGGTTACAAAAATAAAATCTTAACACAATCTTAATACAAATTTAGCGCAATCTTAACATAATCTTAATATGTACTTAATATATCATGTTTATAATAACTCGCGAACAGAACAAAAAGTCACAAGATAATTTGTTGTAGTTCAAAAAAGTTCGTTAATTGTTTCAAACCCTTTCCAATTAGAAAAAGGAAAAAACATGACAAAGTCTAGTTTAACCAATCAGAAATACAAAACAAGTAAAGCGTTTACACTTGTTGAATTACTGGTTATTATTGCAACGATTGGTATTATGATCGGGTTGTTTCTTCCGGCAGTTTAAGTTACTCATTTATCCTTTATCCTTTAACATTTAACATTTTTACAAATTCAAAACGATGAAAACAACGAGGCGTGATTTTTTACGTTTAACGTCATTAGGATTGACGTTACCATTTATTCCGGCGGTTCCTGCAATCCATGCCGGAGAATCAAAAGTTGAGTGGTGTTTCGGAGTGATTCCCGACACACAATGGAAAACCAATATGGAGGCTCCTTTTTATGGAACGGCAATTCATATTATTGATGCGATTAATGATGAAATGATTCGGCACAAAGTCGATTTTGTTCTTGAAGTGGGCGATTTGGTCGAGGAAGCATTTACTGAAGCCTTTCAAACACGGGCGCAACACAATAAAATTCTTCACGATGCGGGAATCAAATTTTATCCTCTTCGCGGTAATCATGACAGCCGTAACAGTATCACTCCTGTTTGTTGCGGTGCGGCTGTTGCGCACTATCGGTCGGCATTCCCGAACTTGCCGGGAACTCGCGGCAGCAACGGAAGCAGTCCCGATTTGCCAAACGCCGCCGGAATGACTTATTCATTTACGCACAAAAATGGTAAATTCCTGTTACTGGATACATTTTCGCTTATTGATGACGGTTCTGAAGACGGTAAAGCCTATAAAATCAGTGATTACCAATCGTGGATTGATACGGAATTATCCCAAAACGATCATCAATTTGCACTTGTTTTTGCTCATAAAGATCTTTTGGGACAAAATCACAAGGACAATGTATTCAGTGATGATAAGAGCAATCAAAATTCATTTCCTGAAACACAAAATGCTTTTATTGCCGGTCTGCAAAAAAATGGTGTTGGGAATTTCATTTGCGGACACGATCACATGTATCATCGTTCGCAAATAAAAAGTCCGGACGGCAATTCCGAAGTTCAACAGATTATTTGCGGCAGTGCTGCTCATAAATTTTATCAGCCGGAACCGCCATTCCTTGCACGGGAAACATCGCTGATTAAAGAGTTAAACCGTATCGGTTTTTTAATTGTTCACGTCAACAGCAAAGGTTTTCGGATCGATTACTATTCGACAGAACCATTCGGTCAGGAAAAATTTTCGCCGAAATGGGAAATCCGTGACTCCTTTAACAACTCGTTCCGTTGTAACACTTAAACCAAAAATGGTAACGGCAGTTTTATTTTTTACCATAGAGAACACAAAGAGCATTGAGATTTTTTTGTGAATTTTGTATTCAAAATAAATGTTAATACTACAAGAAAATCAAATGAAAAGCATTAAAAACTTCGTTAATCTCTCTGTGAACACTGTGTTCTCTGTGGTTAATAAAATGGTTAATAAAAAAAGTATCGTCCCAGTGTAACTAATAAAAAAATAAATTGTTTCAGAAATAAAATCTTAACACAATCTTAACACAAATTTAGCGCAATTTTAACATAATCTTAATATGTACTTAATATACCGGATTATAATGATAGGCGAACACAACAAAAAGCCGTGAAATTTTTCGGGATTATTTGTTGTTGTTCAAAAAAAAGTTTCGTTAATTGTTTCAACCATTTCCAATTAGAAAAAGGAAAAAAAGTATGACAAAGTTTAGTTTATTTAATTTGTTTGGTCGTAAATTTGGTAAAAAAGCGTTTACGCTTGTGGAACTTCTGGTCGTGATTGCGATTATTGGAGTTCTGGTTGGTTTACTGTTACCGGCGGTTCAGGCAGCAAGAGAAGCTGCAAGCCGAATGAGGTGTGCGAACCGTGTCAAGCAACTTGCTCTGGGGTTGCACAGTTACCACGATACACACAACACTTTTCCTTGCGGAGCGATGAATTACGGCGGTAATACCAGTGTCCGTATGTCCGTATTTGTTGCACTGCTACCGTATGTCGAACAAGAACCACTCTACGATGCTTACTTGGCAAAAATTGTAGAGTTAGGTCCGACAGTTCAACACACCTTTTACAGCGGTAACGTCAATGACATTGCCGATCATCACATTGACACTTTTGTCTGCCCATCAGACCCTGGAAGTAAAGCTCCTTTAGTGGATTCTTTCGGCAGACCAAACAGTTACCGTTTCAGTTTTGGTGATTGGCCAACGTACAATCACTCCTCTGATGGATATCAGAAAACATCGAATCCGCGAGGAGTGTTTTCGTTACGACATAATCAGAGTCGTACCATCGCTGCCATTAAAGATGGAACAAGTAACACAATTGCACTTTCTGAAGGTGCAATTGGTTACAACGATGATGACGGTAACACAGATGTTAAAGGCAATGGTAAGTACAACCTTACAAAAATGGGAAAACCATCAACGGATCCGGGAACAACAACTGCTGTTCCTTCTCCTTCAACAGAATTTGATCTCAATGTTTGTTGGGAAACCAATAAAGCGCAAAAGAAATATTTGGTTAACAGCGAGATTATTCGCGGTTGGATGGGACGATCATGGGGTGATAGTTTACCTTATCGTACAGGATTCATGACTATTTTTTCTCCAAATATCGGTCCGAATTGTTCGGCGATGAGCGATAGTGATTGGTATGATGCTGCAATTTCGGTAATATCGGCATCCAGTTATCATCCAGCCGGTGTACAATGCGGATTGGCAGACGGTGCGGTACGTTTCATTCCTACTAAGATTCACAATCTTTCCAATGGAACTCCGGGTGATTATAAAAATCCAAGCGGTAAAACTTCCTTGATTGTCGGTTCTGGTCATTCACCGTTCGGAATTTGGGGCGCACTCGGTTCGATTGACGGCGGAGAATCAATTACTGTTCCGTAAACACAGTGTAGTGTGTTGTATTGGTTGCCTTTTAGCTTTCCGTTTGTGATGATTAAAAGGTAATCTTAATGTTTGAATAGAGTCATTTTTTTGTAACTGTTTATTTTGATAACTTTTCACCCAATTATTGATCCAATTTTATTCCGTCCTGAAAGGACAATATAAGCCAGCCCTACCCAACGGGTAGGGTTAAAATTATCACCACCAATTTCGCCCTGAAAGGGCAACATATACTTCTAATAGTAATATTTATGATGTTTTAAATTTTTAACGATAATTGTAATGTTTCAGCATCATTTATTTCAAAGATATTTTGTTCCTTTTCGACAACTTCATTTTCAACCTCATTTTTTCTTAACTATTGTTTAAAAACCTCAGTAGACAATGACGCAACACATGCAAACCTCATTACCTCATAAAAAAACAGACCAGGTAATGAGGTTGTGTTTGAGGGGAAATTTATTGCTACTGAGGTTGTTTTGTTAAGAAAATTAGGTAAAAATGAAGTTGGTAAAAAATAAACCAAACATCTTGGAAAAATTTAACGGAATGATTATGAAAGTAATTTTTATAAAGACACACAGTATAGTAATTTATAGTCAATAGCGGGTAATTGTGAGTGTCGCAAGCGGATTTATTAACATTGCGGTAAAACTCTACTTGTGACATTATTTACTATCGACACTCCGTTATCAACTATTATACTGCCCTTTCAGGGCGATAGTATTTGTGGCTTCTGACCCGCCGCGTTGCGGCGGGCTGGCTTATGTTGCTCTTTCAGAGCGAAGGAAAAATATCATTTCACTTTGCCGAAACGATAACAAAATAGACGGTTACAAGGAAATCTGCGTCATCTGCGGACAAGAAATTCGTGTAATCAGTGGACAAAAAATCTGCGTCATTTGCGGACAAGAAATTCGTGTAATCTGCGGACAAAAAATCTGCGTAATCTGCGGACAAGAAATTTGTGTAATCAGTGGACAAAAAATCTGCGTCATCTGCGGACTATTTTTTCCCAATAGTTGGTAAAACAGTTAGTTACGGAAAAATCCTTTTTTAATCGGTTTCAATGTAACAAATTATTTTTAACTTTTAACTTTTAATTTTTAACCTTCAACCCCACATTTTTATTATGTCAACACGACGTGAATTTTTGCAATGTGCCGCATTGCTTGGAGTAACGGCTAGCCTGCCGATGAATTTTGTACTTGGTCAGGAAAATGCAACAAAATCAGTTAATCCGTTGTTCACCGTGCCGAATGGGAACATCTTAAATCCAAAACGAACTCCGCGTAACATTACAATTCCCAATGTCGGAAACTTTCGGGTTCTCAAAGGAGATTTTCATATACACACGTTATTTTCGGACGGTTATGTTATGCCGAAAGATCGTGTTCATGAAGCAGTTGAAAACGGTCTTGATGTGATTGCCATTACCGACCATATCGAATATCGCCCCTTTTTCGGCGGAAAATCAACGCAATTAAAAGAACGGAATGACGATCACAATATCGCTTATGATGTTGCGAAACCGGAAGCGGAAAAGATGAATCTGATTCTTATTCGCGGTACGGAAATTACAAAATCAACAATGCCGCCGGGGCATTTCAACGCTGTTTTCCTGAAAGATGTGAATCCGGTTGCGGAAGCGGTGAACGATTGGAAAAAGATGCTTGAGGCGGCGGCGAATCAAGGAGCATTTGTGTTCTGGAATCATCCGGGTTGGGTTGCTCCCAAAAGCGGCGGACTCGAAAAAGGTGTTCCGATGTCGTTTACCGCAGAGCATGACGATGTTCGGCGCAAAGGATTTTTGCACGGTATTGAAGTCTTCAACGGAACTTCGTATTATCCGGTTGTTTCGGATTGGTGTAACGAAATGGATTTGGGACTGATCACAACCAGCGATATTCATGTTTCAGAATGGAATATGTACGGCAGTCAAAATCCGTTCCGACCAATAACTCTGATTCTTGCAGAAGATCGGACAGAAGAGGCGATTCGTGAAGCGTTTTTTGCGCGGCGCACAATCGGTTGGGCAGCCGGAATGATTCTAGGCAGAGCGCAATGGGTTGAACAATTATTCAACGCTTGCGTCGGAATTACGAAAAATAACGGTTCGCTCCAACTGACAAACCGAAGTGATATTCCATGCCAAATTCAAATCGGTAACAATATTCACGAATTGAAACCGCAAAGCGAATTGGTCTTAACCGTCGATACCGCACTGAAAAAATTAACTGTTGCGAATTGGTTGATCGGAACCGCCAAACCGCTTGAAATTGCAATCGGTTAATGTTTTTTTATGGTAGTTTTTTTATGGTAGTTTTTTTTATGGTAGTTTTTTTTGTGGTAGGCAACCCTTCGCCGAAGGGTTGCAACGGTTGATTTATAAATGGTGTTGTACACGGTTGGTTTTTAATTTCCGTCCGTCCACAGGGTCAAGTCGGCGAGTACGCCGTATTGTTTAAAACGTTTACGGAAAAACGTTGACTACCTTTGGAGTTCCAATGGGGTGAAAATGAGTGTCGCAAGCGGAATTATTTACCGAAACGTTATTACTCCGCCTGCGACTTTCTTTCGTCCTGAAAGGACAACACAAGCCAGCCCTACCCAACGGGTAGGGTCAAAGTTGCCGCACATAAAATCGCCCTGAAAGGGCAGGATATTAGTTGATAGTTAATAGTTATGAGTGAATAGTGTCGCAAGCGGAGTATTACCAAAACGGTGATACTCCGCATTGCGAACTCTCCACTATCAACTCTCAACTATCAACTACTAACTAGTTCCTGTTGAATTTACCGGCTTTTAAATAAAGAGTAACAGTAAATACGTTTCAACAAAACCGAATTTTAAAGTATATTGAGTCAAAAATCCAAACCTTCTAAAATAGGGAATAATCAGGAATTTTTCAAGTCGAAGAACCGACCAAGCGTACCAAATAAAATTGCCGGAAGAACAATAATGTCACCAATTAATGACACAATTAGAAGCAAACACAATAAAACAGCAAAACGTGCAACCGGTACAAAATCACTTATACCAAAGATGAGCATTCCGAAACCACAAATAATTGTTGTTTGTAACAATGCTGTGGCACATCGTTGATAAGCAAAAATAACAGATTGACGACGTTCCAGACCTTGTTTTAGACCAATGTTGAACCATGTTAGAAAATGTAACGTTCCGTCAACAGAAATTCCCATCGCAACACTTGCCGTCATCATCGATCCCATGTCAATCGGAATATCCAGCAATCCTAATATTCCAAACACAATAATACACGGAAAAATATTGGGAATCATCGCTAACAAACCTCTTATAATACTCCGAAGCATCACTATCATCGTTAACGCAATAAGTCCAAATGCCGTAACAAAACTGTCTATTAAATCGTGAAGAAGTTGTTCTTGAGCCCGACGAACTAAAGGTATTCCTCCTGTTACATCAAATTGGATGCCGGAAAATTTGGAACAAATTTCCTTTGCCCGAACCTGTTCCAAACGATTTCGAATCTCATAAATCAAGGTTGTGTAATCAATTTTGGCTTGCGAAGAAACACGAAGACTTAGCCGCCAATATGTTCCGGGTGAATCGTCATTGTGTTGGTCCGTTCGATTAAAAAACCGGATTTCACGCAACCGATCTTGATGTCGGTTTAGTATTCCGGTCATGGCAGCACGCCTTGCCGATTGAACCATTCGGCGCCCTGTTTGCGGAGGAAGATCAGGCAGAAAATTCAATACCGAAACAACAACATCAACGCCTTCCGTTTGACTCAGAGTTTCCCGTAACACCTCCAGTAAATACAATTGATCAAGCAATGTTACAGAATCATTGCCCGCATCAGGAATATGAACCACCACTTCAATCGGAATCAAACCGCCAATCTTTTTTTCAAGTTCATAATAGTCCTGAATCACTTTCGCCGAATCAGGAAGTAAACCGTGAAATGTTACAGTTGTTCGCAAATTTTTCACTCCAAATATAAGACCAAACATGAGAAGAAAAGCAACCAATGTAATAATAGTACGAAATCGGAAAATCAATAAACCCAAATGTTCCCAACCGCGTTTTCTAAATCTTTGGGCAACATCGTTTTCCGAACTGTTTGTGCGGTACCAACTGCGAATCGGATATTGTTGAAGAATACTCGTTATAAAAACAAACAGCCAAAGAGTTCCTATTGCGAGGGTGATTGAAGCGTAAATACCGAATGTTCTAATCGGAACCATTTTACTGACCGTGAGTGATCCCATTCCCAGAATTGTCGTAACAACCGCAAGTGTACACGGTAACGCCGCCTTCTTTATTGTCAGTCGAGGAACTTTTTTTTCTTCTCCCAAAGGAATTTCATGAAGGGTTTCACGATAGTAGTTGATGAGATGAACTCCGCCGGAAATCGTCAAAACATAAATGAGCGAAGAAATCAACATGGAAATCGAATCAACATGCGCTCCTGTCCAATAAAGAAGTGTTCCGCTAAGTTCTTCATTCATCTGCGCCGCAATGAAAACAATCAATGCCGCTACAAAATTTCGTAAACAACAGAAAAGTAAAATCAAACAAAATAACAGAAAAAATGGTAATAATGTTTTTTGGGCTTTTTCCGAAATATGGTCAATCGCCACACTGTCAATACTCGGACCGGCAACATAAATACCGGAACGCGGTAAACCGGTAATTTTTTCAATAGTTACAAAAACAGTTTCAATAGCGTCCGTTCGATGTTGTGCGCCTGTTTCGGAAATCAGCGCAATCAAACAGGCATCTCTTCCATTGTGTCCGATCAACCAACCCGTAAGGCGTGACCGGATTTCTGCAGGTTGAAGTTCCAGCTCCAGCGGCTCGTTTGATAATTCCTGAAACAGAGAACGTGTGGTCAAAACTCGTTCAAAATAAGCAGGACTCTTGTCTTCCAAAGGATTAACTAATTGAGCAGCCGCCAAATCCAAACGTTCATCGTCCACATCACATCCCGCCCAAGAAACCATTAAGAGTTCCCCTTCCGAAAAATGTCGATAATATCGATGATAAAATGTTTCAAGTTCAGCGGTTCCCTTCGGCAACCAATCAACCACTCGATTACAAGTCGTTTTTCGTGCCTCTATTGTTGACCAAATAAAAAACACAAAAAGGAACACACTACTCCCAAGAAGCAGAAGACGTAATGGTTGGTTAAGAAATTCTTGTGACTTAGAAGATGGAGAAGACATTATTGATTAATGTATGTGTATGTAATATTTGTGGAACAATTATTATGATGCTTAACTCGAATAATTCATTATGGTACGCCCATTTTAAGATAATCTGAAATTTTCAGGACATTCATCATTATTCTGTGGAATTTTCGTAAAGATATTGATTTACATAAGGCAGGCAACTTTTTATCGTGAACAATTACGATAATTGTACGATGTTCTCTTAAATTCGCGCAACACCGCTTTTTTTTGCGGCGCGGGCAACCGCTCGGGCAACCTCTTGAGCAACATTATAATTAAGCGGACTTGGAATAATGTATTCCGGACTCAGTTCTTTTTCTGAAACAAAATTCGCAATCGCATCGGCTGCGGCAATTTTCATAGCATCGTTAATATCGCTTGCCCGAACATCCAAAGCACCACGAAAAATACCTGGAAAGGCAAGAACATTATTGATTTGATTGGGAAAATCACTTCGTCCGGTTCCCACAACAACCGCTCCGGCAACCTTGGCTTTATCCGGCATAATTTCAGGAACAGGATTTGCCATCGCAAAAATGATCGGATGTTTATTCATACTTTTGATCATTGATTCTGTTACGCAGTTAGGAGCGGAAACGCCAATAAAAACATCCGCACCGCAAAGAACATCGGCTAAAGAACCTTTTTTGCCTTGACGGTTGGTGATTTCTGCCATTTCGGATTTTTCTGTATTCAAATGATCACGTCCTTGATAAATGGCTCCCTGACGATCACAAAGAACAACATCCCGAAGTCCCAAAGAAATCAAAAGCCGAATAATCGCAATACCCGCAGCACCTGCACCGCTTGTTACAACTGCAATCTCGTCCAGTTTTTTACCGGTAATTTTGAGGGCATTGAACAGTGCTGCCAACGTAACAACAGCAGTACCATGTTGGTCATCGTGAAAGACGGGAATATCGCAACACGCTTTTAATTTTCGTTCGATTTCAAAACAGCGCGGTGCGGAAATATCTTCGAGATTGATTCCGCCGAAACTGCCTGCCAATAACTGAACAGTTCGGACTATTTCATCAACATTTTTGGAACGAATACAAAGCGGAATTGCATCAATATGACCGAATGTTTTGAACAAAGCGCATTTCCCTTCCATAACGGGCATTCCGGCTTCGGGCCCGATATCGCCGAGTCCCAAAACGGCGGTTCCGTCTGTTACGACTGCAACAAGATTACCGCGTCGGGTTAAATCGTAACTCTTGTCAAGCTCTTTTTGAATCACAAGGCAAGGTTCGGCAACACCGGGAGTGTAAGCAAGCGATAAATCGTCGCGATTATCAAGAGGAACACGGCAAACAATTTCGATTTTTCCTCTCCATTCATAATGTTTTCGGAGTGATTCTGTTGTGTAATCCATAAAATAATTTAATTAAAAAAGTTCATTATAATAATTTCGTAATATTGCTGCGGAATTTTGTCAATAACGTTACATCAAAACGGTAGGAAACACGAATTAGTGCTACGAATTGATTTGTTGCAATTTCTTGATTTTTGTTTGAATTGTTTCTGGATCGATATTTCTGAGCAGAAATTTTTTTTGAGATGTAGTTTCACCGGAAAGTAGTTCGATTTGCGAAATTTTCAGTTCCAATGATTTTGCCAATTGTTTTCGGATTGCTTTGTTTGCTTTTCCTTTTTCGGGGATCTGCGTAACCGTAACTTTAAGCGATCCGTCTTGAACACCGCGTATCTCATCGCGTTTTGAACCCGGTTGCGCTCGAACTGCAAGAACAACTCCTTCAGGATGAAGCGTTAACATAAAACAAAATATTAAAAATTAGGTAATACAGTGGAATTTTGATAAATTTGTTTACGGCAAGAAATCGATAAATTCTTCATAAATTTTTGATACAAAATGACTTGCGGTAAAATATAAGCGGCTGTTTACTGCCGGATTTACTTCTCAAAACGGCGTTGTTCACAAGGTGCGGGAATTGACGTTAAACTATTGATGACAAACAAGTTATGAACTATCACAATAAAAAAACGCAACAGAAATTTCATTATAAAGTGTCCATGAATTTCGTTGCGTTATCAATGGTTTAGAACTGGCAACTGGTGATTCGATATATAATTGGAGTTTCTTGAACCGGCACAACACTTCAAACGAAATGATCATAGTAGAAAATGTCAGGGTTTTCAAGAGACTCTCCGATGATTTTGGACAGACAATTTTGAATTTTTGTGTTCAGCTGTTGCCATGAAAAACGTTAGAAATAAAAGTCATTTTTAACAAAAAAAATTGTGAGCTGACACTTCTGTCTTGACTTTTCTTGATTTACAAGTAGATTGGTTGTATGAATAAAAAGTGATCGATGTTAAAGGAACAAAATGATGATCTTTGACAATTAGGTGGTAACTATGAATTATAACGATAACAGGTGATTTTTTGCTTTGTTATAATAATTATAATATGAAAAAAATCGGGGCTGCCCGATTGATCACCCATTCACTCAACGACCCAAAAATCCTAAATTTATTGCCCCCAAATTCCATTCTTCACCCCGAAGGGGGGAATAGAGTTAATAGTGGATAGTGAATAGTGAATAGTGTCGCAAGCGGATTACGACCAAAACGGTATTATTCCGCGTGCGACACTATTCACTATTCACTCATAACTATTCACTAACACTGCCCCTGTCGGGGTGAAAATCGAGAAACAAAAAATTCCACTGATAGATTACATAAAAAAAACGAATTATTGAGATTTTCAAATTATTTCTATGTTTGCTCACGACTCAACCCAAACACCG
>JAITBS010000518.1 GCA_031283515.1 Planctomycetaceae bacterium | reverse complement strand
AAAAACAACAATTGATATACCTCTTGTAGTCATATTTATGATGTTTTCTATTTTACAACACGAAACACACAAAATAGCACGAAAAATACGAAGTTTTTGTTTTGACTCTTTTCGTGTTTTTTTAGCAATCAACTACTTTACCCCAATTACTTCGCCAATGACGAGTGCTTTGTTAATTCAGAAAATAGACAATAATCGTAATTATTTAGTAGAGATATTATTTTTATGGTAAGCGACCTTTCGGCAAAAGATCGCCTACCTGTTAATTGCCTACCTTGTAATTGCCAACTGTAAACAAATTCAAAAATATTCCACTGATAGATTACAAACTTGATATATTACAAACTTTTATCCTGCAAATTCTGCTTGTCCCGTCAAAATCAATTGATCCTGTCAAAAAACGAAAACCAAATTGTCAAGTGTGAAAAGCATATTGCATTTTCCAAAAAATTCTAAAGGGCGGCTTGACAAATTTCATAAATGTGTGTAAGTTACGGTTAATATAATCAATGGTGTTTTTTTTGTTTGAAGCACTACGATTAGTTTACCGGTTTATCCTTCAATTTGTTGCCCTAACTTCCGTGAATTTGTCGGCAATAACCGACGATCGTCGGGAAAATTGTCAGAGATAACCGTGTGTTTTTAAGTTACAACGGCTACAAATTTTTTTTCCAATAACTTTTTAAGGAAGTTTATCGATGAAAATGTTATCAAGATTACTGTTAGTTTTTTCGATTCTTTTTTTGTCTTCAATACTGGAAGCAGCGAATCCGTCTTGGACTGTTTTTCACGGTTTCAAAGGAGACAATATTTCTCCTGAAACCGGTTTGTTGAAATCGTGGTCGGCGGAAGGTCCCAAACTTATCTGGAAAGCCGAAGGTCTTGGTGATACGGAATTCCCCGGTTATTCCAGTGTAACGATTTCTGACGGACGAATATTTACTGCGGGCAATGTCCGGCTTGGCGATTCAGATCAGACTGCGAATGCGTTTTTGTTTGCGTTGGATGCGAAAACCGGTAAG
Organism: Planctomycetaceae bacterium; assembly: GCA_031283515.1. Taxonomy (GTDB): domain Bacteria; phylum Planctomycetota; class Planctomycetia; order Pirellulales; family Thermoguttaceae; genus WRKP01. Next base: position 6,939 of record JAITBS010000518.1, on the reverse strand, counting down.
GAAATTTGGCGTTATAGTAATGGTTCCGGTTGGACGAACAAAGGTCATTACCCCGGTGAACGCAGTACGCCGACAGTGGATGGTGATCGGGTTTATACGTACTCCGCAATCGGAAGACTTGCTTGTGTCCATGCCGTAACCGGTCAAAAGATCTGGGATAGGAATATTCAGGAAGATTATGTTACACAACTTCCAACATGGGCTTTTGCGGAATCGGTAATTGTGGACGGTGATAAGGTGATTTGTTGGTCTGGAGGAGTTAAGGCGTCTGTGGTCGCGTTAGACAAGATGACCGGCAAAACCATTTGGGAAACTCCCAGCAACAAAGAAATCGGTAACTACGCCACGATGACTATTTTTGAACACGACGGAATACGTATCTATGCCAATATGAATCAAAAAGGTTTGCTTGGTGTTCGTGCGGATACTGGTGAAAAATTGTTCTTTCACCCGCACGAAACACAATTCGATATTATGGCAACAACTCCCTATTATTTCAACGGCAAAATCCTTGTTTCTTCCGGTTACGCTAAAGGAACCGCTTTGCTCCAATTAACAACAAACGACGGTAAAATCTCTCTCAAAGAACTTTGGTCTGAAAAAAAGTTTGACAATCAACATGGCGGTATTATTGTCAAAGACGGTTATATTTACGGTGCTGCTCATCGTTACAAGAAAGGGATTTGGATGTGTTTAAAACTGGAAGACGGCTCTATCGCATGGGAACACCCCGGTATTGGTCAAGGTTCTATTGCTTATGCGGATGGATTACTGTACTGTTTTTCGGAAAAAGACGGAACCGTTTCGATTGTCAAAACCAATCCTGAAAAATATGAAGAAGTTAGCCGATTTTCACTTGCGGAAGAAGGTTCCGGATTATTCTGGGCACATCCGGTAATTTGCGATAAAAAATTATATCTCCGTCATGCGGGATTTCTGTATTGCTATAATATTGCCGCTGATTAGGCAAGAGGTGAATACGCATTGCACATTAAAATTCGGATTTATAAGAGCAGAATTTTTGTGTTTTTTATTTAAAAATCCCGTAAATTCTGCTTATCCCGTTAAAATCAGTTTATCCTGCCAAAAAACGAAAACCGAATTGTCAAGTGTGATGAGTATATCATTTCCGGTTTTCTATACTTTACCTTACCAATAATTTTGTGTAATATTTCAGCAGAGTTTTCGTCAATTTGGTTACGAATAGAATCCAATGCCGGTTGGTGAGTACGCCAACGTAACCGTCTGGCGGTCAGTTGCCTACCTTTGAAAATTCCACTGAATAATTACAAAATAACAGGAGTTCGTATTTTGATGATTCCGATATTTGATACACATGCCCATCTTGACCTGGAACCGTTTTCGAATGATCTTGATACAGTAATTCGGCGGCTCGAATCAGGAACATTGCCCATTGCTCTCGACGAAACTCTCGATCAACCGATTGAAATGACCGGAATTTTATTACCGGGAATCGATGCTCAATCAAGTTATCGTTGTGCGGAATTAGCCAAATATTCGCCGATTTTTCACGCAGCCGCAGCAATTCATCCCAATTACGCAGTTAAAGCAACAGACCATGACTGGAAAATAGTTACAGAATTGGCTCATAGTGATTCGGTTGTTGCTATTGGTGAAACAGGTCTTGACCGATATTGGGATTACACTCCAATTGAACAACAAATCGCCGCCTTACAACAACATATTGATCTGGCTGTACAAACAGCGAAACCAATTCAAATTCATTGTCGTGATGCTTGGGACGATATGCTTCCGATTCTCCGTCAAGCAGTCAAAGAAAAAAAACTCACCGGAATTATTCACGCTTTTAGCGGTGAACCGGAACAGGCTGCGGAGTGTGTTGAGCTTGGCTTCTATCTTAGTTTTGCCGGCTCGGTAACTTATCGGAACACTAAATTTTCACCATTATGGGAATCCGCAAAAATTGTACCGACAAACCGTTTACTTATCGAAACAGATTCGCCTTACATGACGCCTCATCCATTTCGGGGTAAACTCAAACGAAATGAACCGACATTAGCGGTTATGGTTGCTCTTCGTCTTGCCGAACTGCGCAGTACAACCCTCAAAGAAATCGCCGAAACAACAACCCAAAATGCACGACAACTTTTATGTACGCACTTTACACCATAACAATATAAAACAATAATTCATATTTTTATTTCAATTGTTCAACCGTTTCATAAATATGAAATTGAGATAATACTGAAATTCGTAATTGTCTATTTTTATCAACAGAGTCCGCAGATTACGCTGATGTCCGCAAATGTTTAGTCCGCAGATTACGCTGATGTTCGCAGATGTTTTAGTCCGCAGATTACGCTGATGTTCACAGATGTTTTGTCCGCAAATTACGCTGATGTCCGCAGATTTTTTGTCCGCAGATTACGCTGATGTTCACAGATTTTTTGTCCGCAGATTACGCTGATGTTCGCAGATGTTTTGTCCGCAAATTACGCTGATGTTCGCAGATTTTTTGTCCGCAAATTACGCTGATGTTCTCAGATTTTGTGTCCGCAGATTACGCTGAGCTTCTCAGATTTTTTGTCCGAAGATTACGCTGATGTTCGCAGATTTTTTGTCCGCAAATTACGTTGATGTTCGCAGATTTTTTAGTCCGCAGATTACGCTGATGTTCGCAGATTTTTTGTTCATAAATTATGTAATTTTTCAGGAATTATTTTTGAAAATACGAAACAAGGAAGAATGAATAGACAAGATATGGAGATTATTTTCAATAAACTTTTCAAAATAATCTGTGTAATCTGCGGACTATTTAAACAATGTACTTGAGCAGTTAATAAAGAGACAGTTATCATAATTTTTTTTGCAACATCAATTATTATTTGTAAACAGTTACGTTTTAATCGATCCAGCGCCTTTGATATAAAAACCATTCCGTTACACAAAGAAACAACGCAATTATTGTCAACCATAACCAGATTGGCGGTGTGGTTTGTAATAGTATATCGTTTGATGTTAAAGAGTGTTGAGTATAAAACGATTCCGGTGCAATCCGTAAATTACTTTCGGATAGGTTTGACAGATTACACGCAATACTGATTTGTTCCGTTGTCCCATTTTGAATTGTCCAAACGCCGCATTCCGGTAACATCCCAAGCGATACCGTATTCGATTTAACCGGAAACTGTTGCGAAAAACCCGATGGTGAAATGACGGTAACTTGTTCGTTTGTTGTTTTCAATTCAAGGCAAACCGGTTCATTGGTTGAATACGTTTTTTCCAGTTCACCGCCGCTACCGCGAAATTGTGTCAACGCCTGCGAAACTAAAATCGGAAACGCTGTACGTAATGCCAAATCGCTCCGCGTTAAATCAGCCGTCAATACCAAAACATTGTTGCAATAAGTATAAATCGGCAATAACTCCGGTGTTTTCGCAAGAATCTCAATGGTGTTATTTTGAAACGTTAATTTTCTTGCTCCTGCTATTATCAGATTTTTTAAATGAACAAATTTCAAGAATGGTGACGCGGAGTGTTCTTCGGCAATTATTGGAACTTCAATCTCTTCACCAACTTCAAACTGATCACAACTGTTACGAGGATCAATAATTAACACCTTTCCATTTGGAATTGTTGCGGGAACCGTTTGGTGTAACACTAAAACTCCACCGTCAGGAATCCGATCCGGTAATGTCGATAAAAAATGTAATTCAATATTAGGTTGCGATTGTAACACCTTGTGAAGGAAAAAATTTTCCGTGCCAAAAATATAAACATGTTGTGTTGTCAATTCCGGTAGAAATGCAACCGCCGTATTGTCTGTTGGAAAAACATCCTCCGAATTTACAGTTGCCCGAAACAAACCGCCTTGTGTTGTAATATTGGGAACAATTTTTGTTTGTGGTTGGTTCGGTTTCAATTTACAGGGAATCACGTCAACAAGCCGGTTTTCAAGTTCCAGTTCCAATTCGGCATCAACAGATTCCGTACCAAAATTGACCATTTCAATAAGAACTTCATAACCAATAGCGTCCCCAAAAGAACGGCGCGGCTGGAACCGTGTAATACCAATATTGTTTGTCGGGGAACCAATCGGAAAAAATTTAATGTTCGGTTTTTCCATCAGATCGGCTAAATTTGAAACGCAACCATCAGTGTAAACCCAAATCAGCGAGTCTTCTTCCGAAGCAATTAATTGTTCCGCTAATTCAACAGCGGGAGTCAACACAGTTACATAATCGGTAGGTTTAATCAATTCAATATTATGGCGTAATGTTCCGGGATGATCCGTGAAACCAACAACAATTTGCGGAGTTCCTCCAGCAGTGATAATTGCGGTTTGGCGGGCAATGGTGTTTGTGGTTAAGAGGCGGCTCAATTGGGTTTTCACCAGATCAAGACGGCTTGTACCGTGTGTATCTGTTACAGCATTCATTCCGGCAGAATTATCAACAATAATTACACATCGTGCCGGAGTTTTGCGCGCAACCAAAATCGGATTCAAAACAGCTCCAATCAGCAAAAACAGAAAAAGCAAACTCAATAACAACGAAATAAGATGACGTAACCGACGCCAAAAAGAACGTGAACGCCGTTCCTCAAAAACCTGTTGCCAAAAAATCACGGTTGAAACCGGTTCCTGACGAAGCCGAATCTTGAGAATATAAAACAGGATGATCGGAACCGCCAAAAATAGGAGATACCACGCTGCCGGATTGGTAAAAGTCATTCAAGTACAATTCGTTTGTTCTATCAATATCAAAAAAAGAGTGAGGATGAAGTCTTGAAATTACTAACACTTTATTGTAATATAGTAATGGTCAAGTACAAGGGTTCGCGAGACGTTTTTTTGTAAAAATTTGTCAATTGGCATCCCATGAATCTTTGACCATTAACGATAAACTATATCTCTGTTAGTAATATTTATGATGTTTTATATTTTACAACGATAATTATCAAGTTTCCGCGTCATTTATTTCGAAGATATTTTGTTCCTTTTCGACAACCTCATTTTCAACTTCATTTTTTCCTAACTATTGTTTAAACAACCTCAGTAGCCAATGACGCAACACATGCAAACCCCATTACCTCATAAAAAAACAGACCTGTAATGAGTTAATGAGGTTATGTTTGAGGGGAAATTTATTGCTACTGGGGTTGTTTTGTTAAGAAAATGAGGTAAAAATGAGGTTGATAAAAAATAAACCAAACATCTTGGAAAAATTCAACGGAATGATTATGAAAGTAATTTTTATAAAGACACGCAGTATATAAACTATTAACTATTAACTATAAACTATAAACTATATTGATGGATCGATTTTTCAAAATTACTGAACGCGGAAGTACATGGTCACGCGAATGTCTTGCCGGACTGGTAACATTTATGTCTATGGTGTACATTGTCTGTGTTCAACCGCAAATCATGTCCGGTGCGATGTTTAACGTAACAACCGGTGCGGATGCGGCTGCGTTGGTAACAACAACTTGTCTTATTGCGGCAATTGGATGTATATTGATGGGTATTGTTGCTAATTATCCGCTTGGTTTGGCTCCTGGTATGGGAGAAAATATTTTTGTTGTTTTGACTGTATTTCCTGCGTGTGCCGAAATCATCGGGCAAAATAAACACACAGAAGCATGGCATTTGGCGTTGGGGGTTGTACTGATTTCTGGAATTATTTTTGCATTGCTTTCGTTTATGAATATTCGGAAATATCTTGTCGAAGCAATTAGTCCGAGTTTACGTGGCGGTATGTCTGCTGGAATTGGTTTGTTTATTACCCTGATCGGTTTGCAACATGCTAACGTGATCATTTGTAAAAATAATCTTTATATTCTTGGCTCGTTGACAGAATCGGCTCCGCTTGTTTTTTTGGTCGGTCTTATTGTTACGGCATCACTTTACACTCTTAATATTCGCGGTTCCATTTTGTACGGAATTGTTGTATCCGCAATAACGGCATGGTGTTTCGGTAAAATTGTTCCGGTTTATCCATTGGGTTTGCCAGCCGATCCGAGATCGGTTATTGCTCAAATGGATATTGGGGGTGTTTTCTATTATCTGTACAAATTATTCCCTTTTCTTTTGATATTGGTTTTCATGGAAATTTTTGATACATTGGGAACTGTTGTTGGTGTTGGCACTCGTGCCGGTTTGATTAAAGACAACCAATTTCCCGATATCGAAAAAGTTTTTACTGTGGACGCAGCCGCAACAGTCATTGGGGCAGTTGGCGGTCATAGTACGGTAACTGCGTATGTTGAAAGTGTTACGGGAGTTGAAACCGGCGGACGTACCGGTTTGACGGCTCTCGTAATAGCAATATGTTTTCTCCTGACAATGTTTTGTTCTCCGTGTATTCTAATGATTGCCGAATATCGTCCTATTACTGCGGCGGCATTGGTTTTTGTCGGAGCGTTAATGCTGCAAAGTGTAACGAAAATCGATTGGAATGATTTTAGTGAATCTATTCCTTCTTTTCTCCTGATGATTGGAATTCCGTTTTCGTACAATATTGCGGATGGTTTGATTATTGGTTTTCTTGTTTATCCAATGATCAAAATTTTCTCCGGCAAAGGTTTACATATTAGTTGGATACTTTACGTTTTGATGATTGTGTTGGTTCTTTATGTTACATTTCTGAAATCCGCGGTGTAAGACTATTTTACAAGACAAATTGTTTTGATTACGGATAGTGCCGCAAGCGGATTAGGAGGTGTGCCCAAATAACCTTTACAACTATGTGATAATATGTGATACTATTTTTATGGATATTATTGTAGAAAACAGGATCAAAATAATGTTGCCTATTCTAAATGTAATATATCAGTGGAATTTTTGTTTTTCGATTTTCACCCCGCAAGGGGTGTGATTTTCATAACCGCAGGTCATCGACCTGCGGAGAGACACCATCAACATTCCTCTGTCTGAAAGACAGAATTTTAAAAATC
>JAITBS010000497.1 GCA_031283515.1 Planctomycetaceae bacterium | reverse complement strand
TGGGACGTTCCAGTTGGGGACGATAACTACATGAAATACCGGATATGGTTGCAGTCAACAATAAAAATACAATTATTTTCCTAATCATGGTTTGGTCTCCTGTGGTTTTGAAAAGGCGGCGATGTTTCAATAAAGCACCGCTACCTTTCAAGTTTCTACATTTTGAGCGTTTAATGTGAATTGTGATGATTTATTGTTCAGATTTAATATGATTATTGTTAATAGGGTTATTGCGGCAGGTTCGCTCCGCCGTCATTTTTTGACCCCATCCTGTGCCACGTTTGGCGGTCAATCGTGTTTGATACGAAAATAACCGAACCGTCACAATTAGACGCAACCACACCTCCGGCATGAAAACTTCTGGCAGCGAAAAAGCCGATACCAATACTATTACACCAATCCGCATAGGGAGAATTAGGTTGATGAACCGTACAAAATCCATTGGACACCGCATCACCCACAATCCACGCAAAACCTCGCAATCCATAGTAATTTGAAGTGTTTCCTGATGTCGTAATATGTGTTCCGATATTAAAACTATCCGTTATGTAAATACCTTTTAGTCCGGGGTTTGTGGAATTTGCCCAATCGTTTACATTACCTTCCAATGTATCCGCAACAGCCATATACGGTGTTTTCATTGCGGCGACACGAAGCCAAGGAGTTGCCGGATCAGGAGCGGTGTTATTGGAGGTTGTTCCATCACCAATAATTGATTCGCTAAAATAAAGCGTATTACTTGTTCCGTCCGTGATAGATTCTAACCCCTTTGATGCACGGGCTCTTGATACCACTCCGTCCGTTTCTCCGGTATGGTCATAATTGTAACCCATTCCAGAACCATAACAGACCATGTAATTACCAACAGCTGGTCTTGTTGATGCTCCATACGTATCAAGCGGAAGTTCAGATGGCCACTCTGAAGGAGGCGAATCCGAAGGGCAACGAAAAAGTGGAACAATTTTATCGTGAACATAATTATCAACGGGGTAATCGGTTTCATACATCCCATCGTCATTGTAAACAGGTTCATTTCCCCAATCTTTCCATACTTTGTAGTTACCGGTTGTTGCGGTAAATTGAGATTTTGCCAGAGGAGCATACATGCTTGCCTGTTCAATAAACGGCAATGTTGCCGCCTGAACAGAAAAACCATGTGTTGTTTTCGGACTGCCACCACTACTTCTTCGCGGGTTACACGACCATCGCGGTAAGGCACTTTGTGTATCGTGGAAATTGTGTACACCTAATGTGAGTTGTTTCATATTATTGGTACACCGCATTCTTCGTGCTGCTTCCCTTGCTGCCTGAACAGCCGGCAACAACAGACCAACCAGAACTCCAATAATCGCAATAACCACCAACAACTCAACAAGTGTAAAACCAAACGAAAATCGACGTATTGACATTTTTAAGTCTCCTTTAAGGAATTTTGAAATTGAAACTAAAAACTGAAATTGAAACTGAATTTGAAACTGAATTTGAAACTGAAACTGAAACTAAAACTAAAAATTTTATCGAAACTAAAATTTTTATCGAAACTGAAATTTGAAACCGGAACAAAATTTGAAATGGAACATTTCAAAAAACGAATCGTTTTTAACAACGCTTGCGTTCACTGTCCACTATCAACTATCCACTATCAACTACTACTTTATACTGCCGAGTTCTTGCCAAACCTTGCGTTCAACAGAGTTTGGGATAAATGTTACGGAACCGTCGGCACGCGAAACATTGACGCCGTTGGGGTGGAAACTTCGGGCAGCAAAAAAACCAATTCCCATTTCGTCACACCAATCAGGATAGTTTGGATTCGGTAACGAAAATGTTGAAAATCCCGTCGAATAACTGTCGCCAATAATCCACGAAAAACCGCGAACACCAAACCAGTTATCCGCATTAACCGTAATAAAAGTCGGCAAATCAAATTCCTCATTGGCTTCGAGTCCTTCGATTCCCGGAATATCGGCATCGGTCAACCATGTAGATTCACCACGATAAGTGATATTTTTCGACTTGACGGTTGCGGTACGTCTCCACGGTTTGTCCTGTTCCGCCGGAGTATTATTGTAACGAGAGGCGTCGCCGATAACCGCTTCACTGAAAAAAAGCGTGTTCGCAGCTCCAGCCGTCACCATTGCCAATGTTCGTGCCGTCTTCTTACCGACAAGACCATTGTTCAAAACAGTGTGGTCGTAATTGTAACCAATTCCCGAACCGTTACACACCATGTAGTTTCCCGAAGCCACCGGTGAAGTCATTCCCGATCCGCAGTTTTTGGTAGTCAACTCCGATGAGAATTTCACCGCATCCGAATCCGCCGGACAACGGAATACCGCTAAATCCGTTTGAGCCGCTTTTCGTGACGAATTTTCAATAAAACCGAGCCACATCCATAATTTTGTTTTCGGTTCGTAAAAAGCTTCTGAAAACGTTTCAAAAAGCGCGGCTTGCTCCATGTACGGCAAAACCGCCGCCTGCACCGAATAGCCAATATTAGACGTGTTGTAACCGTGTGATTCCAACTTTCGGTGAATACCCGTGTAATACGGAAATTCCTTTTTGATTTCGTAATACTTTTGGGACGATAACGTCAATTGTTTGATGTTGTCGGCACACTGATTTTGACGAGCCGCTTCACGCGACCACTGAATCGCAGGAAGAATAAGTCCCACTAAAATACCAACAACCGCTATAATCGTCAGCAATTCAATCAACGTAAAACCTAAGAACGATTTTCTAATCGACATAATATTCCTCATTTTCTTTTGGAGGGTGATTGTAAAAAAGGAAACTGTGAAAGTACGATATTTCACAGTATCAAATATTGTGCCAATCCAAAAAAATAAATAGAATAATTGATATTAACCCGTTCTATCAAACGAGTTATCAATAATTTAAGGCAACATCAAAGAATCGGAAATTCCTACATTTCTGCTTCAGGCTACGCCCAAAAACAACCATTCTTACATTTCCGTAGAATAATGACGACAATTAACCGCACCGGTGTAACTGTCCATTTTTATTTTTTACCACAATGTACACAGAGAACTCAGAGAGAATTTTTTTAGAACACGAAATACACAAAATTTGTAATCTATCAGTGGAATATTTTTAGAACACGAAAAAACACGAAATACACGAATTTTGGAATATTTCAGTGGAATATTTGTTTCTCGATTTTCACCCCGAAAGGGGCAGTGGCAAGTTGATAGTTGAGAGTGGATAGTTGATAGTGTCGCAAGCGGAATTACGACCAAAACGGTATTAATCCACATGTGACACTATTCACTATTCACTATTCACTATTCACTATTCCATTGCCCCGTTGGGGCGGGTTATAATCCTGACGCCCCTATCGGGGCTAATGGGAAAAACAAAAATGCCACTGAAATATTACGAAAAATTAAAAAGGTAACTGAATAATTACAAATATGCTCAAAATATTGATCAAATATTGCCCGCCAAAAACATTATGCCACTCGGTCAACAAAACCGCCGCCGGAAGATGAATGCGTTTCTTTTACTTTTTGCGGTGTGTAAGTTGTTTTACCTTGACCGCGAGTTTCAATAATTTCAAGAATTTGAGTGAGGTGAATCAATGACTTCTGCGAAACCGTCCAATTCGCCAATGCAAGATAACGAATTTGCTTGTTACGGTTCTGCGCGGCGTTGACTAACAAACGCCATTCACTGGGGTTCGGAAAAATCTGCTCACAAACCATCCGAATCGAATCAACTTTATATCCCTGCTCTTGAGCCGATTCCAAAATCTTTTCCCGATGTTCCAGCGTTTGCTGTAACAAAATAAGAGTGCGTTCCTCCTCAACTGTTATTGCCGCAAGAGATTCCTTATCCGGTTTGACCAGAAGTGCCTGCTTTTTTTTCAAAACGTCCAGAATTTTCTCCTGCACCGTAACAAGTTGATTCAAAAATGTGATGATTTCGTGTTCCATTACCAACCCCAATCTCCAACCTTGTTGAGTCGTAAAATCATAACCTATAAAAATTTCCGGCAGTTCACCGTCAATAAAAGGCCGCTAATCCTAACAACTTACAACAAAAACGTCAAGAGCAAAATTAAAAAGTTCGTAATAGTTCGCAGATTACACAGATTATTTGATTTTTGTCCGCAGATTACGCAAATTACGCTGATATTTCAATGATTTCTTCGGCGTCTATCTGCATAATTTGCGGACTAAATTCTGTGGTTTACGAATGACGTTGGAGATATTCGGCGATTTGTACGGCGTTTGTTGCTGCACCTTTGCGGAGATTATCGCTGACACACCAGAACGCAAGACCGTTTTCTTGCGACAGGTCTTCCCGAATCCGACCAACAAAAACTTCATCCCGACCAGTACAAAGATTGGGTAACGGATATTCTTTTTTCGTAATATCATCCGTCACAATAACTCCATCCATACCGGCAAAAAGTTCACGGGCTTTCTCAACAGTAATTTTCTTTTCCGTTTCCACCAGAACACTTTCACTGTGACAGTTGGCAACCGGAACCCGAACCGCCGTCGGACAAACCTGAATCGAATTATCACCAAGAATTTTCCGTGTTTCATACAAAAGTTTTAACTCTTCGGAGGTATAACCTTTTTCCTTAACGGAACCGATTTGCGGAATACAGTTGAACGCAATCGGATACGGAAAACATTCGTACTGATAACTTTTACCATCCAAAGCTGCACGGGTTCCGCCTTCAAGATCACGAGTTCCAACCAACCCTGCTCCGCTCACCGCTTGATAAGTACTGACAACAATTCGTTTCACTTTACCGAAATCATGCAACGGCTTCACCGCAACAACTAATTGTGTTGTGGAACAGTTTGGGCTTGAAATAATTCCTTTTTTCGCATTGTTGCAACTAGCGGCGTTGACTTCAGGAATGACGAGCGGAACATCCGGGTCCATTCGCCAATATCCGCTTTCATCGATAACAAGTGTTCCACGTTTAACAGCTTCCGGTACAAAATCACGTGCGGTTTCGTCGGGAGTACTGGCAATGGCAAGTTGAACACCAACAAAAGAATCCGGCGTCAGTTCCTCAATAGAATATGTTTTACCTCGAAACTTGATTTCTTTGCCGGCACTACGTTTAGATGCGAGAAATTTAATTGTTTTGAACGGAAAATTCCGCTTTTCCAAAAGTTCAAGTATAATGCTTCCCACCGCTCCGGTGGCACCAACAACGGCAATAGATTCGTACACGGTTTTCTCCTTTGAAACGTTAAGTGTCAAGAACAAAGTAAGTAATCGAACTAAAAACTAAAGCACGTATTATCTGTCAAAATTCACACATAGCAAGGGGGGAATATTAGTTGATAGTGGATAGTTGATAGTGGAGAGTTGAGAGTGGTCAAGTGTAAGGGTTCGCGGGACACTTTTTCTGACGAGTTTTGTCATTGTGTGTCCCGCGAACACTTGCACCTTTATTTTTTGCACGATAATTATTTTTTATTTCTTTTTTTATCTCTTCAATATTTTTATAGATAATTGAGAATCTCTAAAAATTAATTTTAACCACAGAGGACACAGAGAACGCAGAGAAAATTTTAATTTGAATCAAAATATCATTAAATTTATTAAAGTAAAAATGAGCGATTTAAATCAAAATTT
>JAITBS010000474.1 GCA_031283515.1 Planctomycetaceae bacterium | reverse complement strand
TGTTTTAACAACATTTAACCTTCGTGATGGAGCAATACCGGACGAATATAAGGTTTCTATTACTCCAATGAAACCTGCACCTACGTTTGAAACGGCAAGTACCGCTGAAATTGCTGCCTGCAAACCACCGTTTCCAAAACATTACTTTGACGCGGAAACCTCCGGGATCACTGTACAAGTCGAACAAAAAATAGATAATAATCATCAATTGTAATCTATCAGTGGAATTTTTTGTTTTTCGATTTTCACCCTGACAGGGGTGTGATTTTCATAACCGCAGGTCATCGACCTGCGGACTCGTGTCGATAACAAATCTCTGTCTGAAAGACAGAATTTTAATAATCGAATCGCCGGTTGTACAATTCGGATTGTTTTGTTTCGTCTTTCAGACGATGTTGAGACGAGGCGTTGACCGTAGGTCGCGCTTCGCTTGACCTACGGTTATGAAAATGTCACCTCTTCGAGGTGAAGAACCAAAAATAATAATTCCACTGATAGATGACCAAATTTTATATTATTTACCGATATATTTTTGCCTTATTATGAAGAATATCAATATTTTGACAATGAGGGAGGTAATGATTTTTTACCGTTTCGGCAATCAGCAAGAACAGAGATTCATAAAATGGGCGATTCGTCAGATAAATAAATGATTGAGAATGCTGACAAACTTAGGGCAAGGAATGATACGATAAGTGTTATAAAATTGGGGAATCATTTAGGAAAATGAAACAAAAGTGTAGATACTGATTTTCTGAAGTTGACCTAATTTTTAAATATGCCGGTTTTTAAGACTAACAAAGCACTAGATAACCCGATATACTGTGTAATTCAGATAGATCAATTTTTCGTTTCGGTTTAATTTTTTGTAGATTATTGGTAATATTTCAGTGGAATTTTTTTTCGAACACGAAACACACAAAAAAACATGAAATACACGAAATTTGTAATCTTTCCGTGTAATTTTTATTTTTCTTTCGCTCCGAAATGCAGGATATAGTGGAGAGTTGATCGTGAATAGTACCGCAAGCAGCGTTTTACCGAAACGGTAATAAATCCGCTTGCGGCATTCTCAACTGTTTACAATCAACTCTCAACTGTTTTTCAAGGCGTAGGAAAATGAGGTGAAAATGAGTTTTTTGGTGGCAATGATTTTACTGAATAGATACATTCGTTTTTTCTCTATTTGTTATCTACCGAAAATAATGTTTCAAGCATTTCTAAGGTTCGTTTTGTTGCGCCGAGTTGTCGGTCAACCAGTTTTTTCGCACGAATACCAAACTGTTCGGCAAGTTCCGGTTCTTCAAGACAACGGCGGACAAATTGTTCCATTTCGTGTTGATCGTGAACAACTTGAGCCGCATTGTCACGAAGTATTAAATCAACAATATCGCGAAAGTTTTTTGTGTTGGGACCAAAACAAACTGCCGCACCATAAGCCGCCGGCTCAATCATATTTTGCCCGCCGCGTTGTCCCATACTGCCGCCGACAAATGCAATTGAAGCCGTTCCCCACCAACTGCCAAGTTCGCCAATCGTATCAACCAACAGAATACGCGGTTTAACCGCCTTGCGGGAACTCTCACCTTCCAGAATACCAGAATCCATATCAGTATCAGAAGATAATAAGTCCAAGTGATCGTCCTGAACTTCCCGAAGTTGCGAACGCCGTTGCCATAAAACAGCTTTGGCTTCCAGCAATGCCGCAACTTCTTCAAACCGCTCAGGATGACGCGGAACAAGAATTAAACGAAGACGCGGGAAATCCGTTTTCAGATTTTCATAACATTCAACAGCAAACCCTTCCTCCGGTGCCTGAGTACTTCCGGCAAGAAAAACAATATCCTCATCCGAAATTCCGGCAAGTGATTTAAGCCGTTGCGTTTCGGGATTATTACGGTCAGATTGGGAGCCGTCGAACTTCATGGAACCAATAACCCGAATCGAATCTGTTGACACCCCAAGCCGGTGAAACCAACCGGCATAAGTTTCACTTTGAGCGGCAATAATATCAATCTGCCGGAACATCGGAGCAATAAAACGCCGAATCCATAAATATCTTTTGTATCCGGTTTCACTGAAACGTCCGTTAATAATCGCAACTTTGGCTCCATACCGCTTGGCAGCACTAATCAGATTCGGCCAGAGTTCCTGTTCCACAAGAACCAACAAATCCGGACGTAACCGCTTCATCGCCTTGTCAACTGCCCAACTAAAATCCAATGGACAATAAAATACCGTTAACTCTTTGCCAAAAAGTTTCGCGGCAAGTTCCATGCCGGTAAATGAGGTGGTCGAAACAACACAATGCCAATCACTTTTTGATTCGCGAATCAATTTCAGAATTGGACGGAGCAAATTGACTTCCCCAACACTGACCGCATGAAACCACACAATTTTTGTAGCAGACGAGTCAACCGTACTTGTTCGTGCCAACACGTTGCGCCGTCGAGGAATACGACCAAGATATTTTTGTTTGAATCCATATCTGTATTTTCTTTGCTTCAGCGCACGATAAATCAGCAACGGCGAAAAAATCACCAAAAGAATAATATAAATCAGATTAAAAAAACAATTACTGAACATAAATCAAAATTATACTCATTACATTTTAACATTCGGTTGTGTTGGAACGTATTGCCGTATGGCTCTCACTTAAAAGTCTTGGTGATATTGAAATGAATTTTTTATTTGGATCGTATAGATAAAACCTAAAACGGGTGTCATCAAAAGAGCAGAAATCAATGTTAAACCATTGAGAACAAACAGGTTATAGAATAACTCGACACAAAATTACGTTGAGATGTTTACTTTAAAACAGCTCTTAATACATCCAACGGCAGGTATTACGACGGTATTGGTAACTGGTGATTCAATGGTAAATCTGATCATTTATTGAGTGTAAAAAATCATCGTCGGGATCAGAATAAAATTATCATAGCAGAAAATGTCAAGGCTTTCAAGAATCTCAATGGGATTTGATAAAACAATTTGAATTATTTTTGTGGTAATATATCAGTGGCATTGTTGTTTTTCGATTTCCACCCTTTCGGGGTGAAGAATCAAAAATAATAATTCCGCTAATATATTACTAAAAAAACTAACAGCCTATCAGTGAGATTGATAGGCTGTTAATATTAAGGATTTTATTTTTGGATTTTATTTTTGGAAAGGTTTTAATTATCTTAACCTTTTTTGATAAACCGTCGTCGAAGTCCAAGACCGGCAAGACCAAGACCAAAAATCAAAATCGTAGCAGGTTCCGGTGTGGCG
>JAITBS010000434.1 GCA_031283515.1 Planctomycetaceae bacterium | reverse complement strand
TGCGATTCCGTACATAAACACCGGTTCCAGCCCAAACGTAAAACTCCAGTCTTCCCGCGCTTCGGAATAAGTCGCCCCAATAAAAATCCGAAACGCTTCACCAGTTCGAGTAAACATGAAAACATGACCAACATTTTGCCATTGATCTTTGATGTCGTAAGAAGTTGTGTAGGACATGGAATATTTTTCGTTCATCGTGTATCCAACACTCAATGTTAAGTAAGTACGCTCAATCAATCCGTCAAGTTGATCCAACATAACACTCAAATTGCCGCGATTCGGACGATTCCACGCCCCGCCAATTCGGGTAATACGTTGACCGTCCGAAAATGTGTCATAAAGACCCGATGAAAAAAGTGAAAAACGATCCCCAACATGCCAGAGAAAATTATAATCAATCAACCCAATTGATTTCTCAAAATTATATTCCTGTTCCGGATAATAGTTAAAATGTGTGGAAAGTGTTATCCAGTCAATAACATGGCGACGCCCAACCGAACCGCGTTTCGTTTGCCAACGATGAGTCATTCCGAAACGGTAAAGCGCCATGTCGTTTGCAATCTCCATGTTGCCGGCAGTAACCTTGCCGCCTAAACCGCTTCGTAACGCATAATAACGCGGATCAAAAATAATCGGAATTTTTGACTTGAATTTGTCTTCGCCAAAAGTTGTTACCGAATAACGCCGCCGGAAATCCTCGATACTCCATGTGTCCAACGCATCGGTCATAATCAGATTGTCCATGTCCTGATCCGCCCACGAATAGGATAACTCCATATCAAAATCAATTTTGTGCGCCAACCCGTTAATATACCACGTCCGGCTGGAACAATTCGGCTGAACCTTCCAAAAAGGAAGATTCAACCGAACTCCGCCTTGACCGTAAAACCGTTGAACATCCTGACCGCTTCGGTCTTTGCCCCAATGTGAAAAATCGCCCAACGCATACGGAACAACTCGAACCGGTCCAAGATTAAACGGTAAATCAAGTTCATGACGCGTCGAAAAAACTTCGGCAGACATGTCAATTGTTTGAGGAGAATTCGGATTCACTAAAACCGGATTCGGCGGGCGGTTGGTCAAACTATCCGGCGTTAATTCCCAAGGAAGGTAACTAAAATAATTACCATCGTTGTTCCAATCATAAGGAGCTGTTGCCGTTTGGAAATTCATGTAACCAAGACGCGTATGTTCATACCAAGTCAACCGATCTCGCAATAATGATTGACCCAGCAAGAAATGATCCAAACGCGGTAACCAATTCGCATTGGAATAATAATCGTCAAGAGCATATTCCGAAAAAATCGAAAATGTCGAATGTCCGTCCAACTTTTTCAATCGAACCGATGTTGTGTGGTTTTCTTCGACATTCCAAGAACTGTTAAAATAATTGTTAATAAAATTACGGTCAGACACTTTTCCTACTTGAGCCGAAACTAACCAAGGTCCTTTGTGTTTTCCGAATGACTCGATTTCCTGACGATGATTCCAGTAAAAAGAGTATCGGTAATCATTAGGGAAAGTAACATTATTTCGATGTCCGCCAAGCCGGTCTAAACCTTTGTCGTTGATGCCCCAAAAATGAATATTTCCCTGTGTTGCACCGGAAATTCCCAAACAACCCGACGGTGAATATCGAAAATTGGCTCCATAAGCAATTCCACGCTCTTCCAACCATGCAATACTAACATCACCGTCAAGCCAATCCGGTTTATTACGGATATTCAGTATCTGGAACGGGTTCCACAATGTTTTGATTTGATGACCGTACATACTACTGTTACCGTAGGAAATATTTTTGATGTACAACGTGGGATCATCCAAATCCGCCGCAATCCAAGGCCAATAAAATACCGGAAAATCCTTCAAAACAATAAAATTATTTTCGGCAATTAAAACCCGTTTTGTCTGTGCTTCCGAACGGAACAACGAAGATGCCGGAACATGTTGATTTAAAGTCAAAGTTCGGGAACGAAGAGCATACGATGGTTTTCCCAATTGACTTGTTGTTATTACCGAGTTTTTTGCCGTAAAAAGTCCATCTCCCAATTGCCGTAGTATTTCCGCCCGAAGCCGAATTGTTCCGGTGATATTTCTGATATTTTTAATGGGAGTTTCGAGCCGTCCGTCGAGAATATACGCAACTTTATTTTTGGCATCGTAATACATGCGGTTTGCCTGAATCGTTTGTTCGGCATCGCGAAAACTGATATTCCCTTCCAAATAAAGTTCAAAATCATGACCGGCATCATCTTTGTGTTGACTGCCGCCCATTAGTTTTGAAGGAGTGTCCATCCAAACAACTGCACTATCCGCAGAAATATCAACCGTATCACCTAGAAGCATTTCTTCTCCGGTAACTCCCTCAATAATGATGTTAAAACCTTTAGGAAAAACCAAAATACCTCGCTCAGGATTATTCGGATACGGATCCATCAAAAACGATAAATCATTATCGCCGCGCGGATTCACAGTGATAAGCCGATACTTTGGTTGGTTAATTGGTTTTGCTGATGATGTTGCTGCTGTTTTGACATAACCGACCTGATCAATCACTGTCGGTTTCGGCAACATCATCTCTAATGCACGCTGATAAATTGCCGGCTCCTGAACTTCCGTAGGTTTCCGGTTCATAATCAGCATATCAACAGAGGTTGTTGTTGCAAAACGTCCCAACCATTTTTGCCCGAAAATTCTGGCATCGATTTTTTCCCGATCCAATTCAATATTTAAGGGTGATTGAGTCGTATTGCTTTCGAGATAGACGGTAACTTCGCGGTTGTTGTCGGAAGGGTCTTTTTTTCGGGCAATCCAAACAACCGCATGAGGTCCTTGAGCGGAATTAGACCCCTGCCTGACGGAACAATCTCCGTCAAGGAAGAAAATTTCATAATCATCAGACTCCTTCATCCAACCGGACTGAGCAGAAACAATAATCGGTTCAAAAGAATCGCCTTTGGGATAGGAAAGAAGTGTGGAACCGGAAGCGTTTATAATTCGGGTTGATTCTGGAATCGTTGCAACGGTCGGGTTAAAACCTGCCAATTGATTTTCAGGAATCATCATCACCGCAGGTTCGGATTCAGGATTTTTAATAACCGCCGGATCAAGATAAGGTTCAAGACTTGGGTGTGTAACTGGAACATAGCCGTCGCCTTCAATATAAATCGCCGGAACAAGTTTTTGATTAGGGGAAATTAGAGAGGTTGAGTTGTTGTGAGGAGGTTGTCTTACGAAGGGAGTTGCGCGGGCTAATTTGGGTTGAAGCGTGCCGAAACCGGGTAATTCATTATTAACATTGTTGTCTGGCTGCGTTTCCTTCGCAGAAACACGTAAAGGAAGAACAGATTGAAACGGTGTTGCCAAAGTTGGTAAAGCCGGTAACGAAAGAATATGCCGAGATTCTGTGTTGTTGGAACTCTGTGCCCAAAGTTCCGCCGCAATACCGGCAAAAACAAAAAAAATTCCCAAAAAACAAACAATACGCAATATTTCCCCCCAACACCATTCCTCTTGAAACAGTGTTTCGAAAAAATATTTTGCTAATTCTTTGAAATTTATAGACTTACGCAACGAACTCTCTGTTTGAACAAAATCGTTTCTAAACAAATCGAGAAGACAAGCGGGGAATTATGATAATTTCGCCAAAATAAATCAAGAGGAAATAATACATTACTTTGTCATCATTTGGTTCGTTTTAACAATCCTGCACGGTTTTTTTATAAACAAGCGAACTGACAACTACTTGAGCATTTTCGCATTTTGGGTAAAATATTGGGTATGAAAAATAATACCGAAGAAAAAAAACAAGAACCCAAACCAACACATCCGGGAAATATTTACGATGTTTTTGTCAAAAATATTTTTGGACGTGTTTTGATCTTTGTTGATTTCCTGTTGAATTATGCCGATCCTAACTTTATTAACAAAATAGACTTAGAGAAAATCTCCAAAGCACCGACTCATTATGTCGGTCAAAAGGGAGATGAACTAATTTTGGACTTAGTTTTTTCGTGTCCGTTCAAAAACCGGATTGATGCTAAGGTGATGATTATCTTTGAACATGCAGGTAATACCTTCGAGGATATACCGGTTCGTCTTCTTTGTTACGCAACAGCCATTTGGTGGGCGGAACTCAAAGAAGGTAAAAAAATTCTCTCAGTCATTTATTTTATTGTTGTACGAACCGGAGCCAAACCTTATCTCGGTGTTTATCCGAAAGTAGCTGATTGGTTGGCGAAAGACGAAAACGGTCAACCAATCGGTTTTGTGCCGGACCTTCACTATTATGTGGTGGACTTACCGGCGTATGACGGTGAACATTTGTGCGGCAGACCGGAATTGCGGGCGGCAATGGGTATTTTGAAAAATATGACGGAAGGCAATGAAGACGAATTTGCCAAAGCGATGTTGCCGATCTCGGAAATGACCGACGACAGGCAACAAATTATGATAACCAAAGATATTCTTGAATTTGTCGCAAAGGCTTTCAATGCACATCACAAACATTTGGGAGCTGAAGCGGTTCACAAGGCGTTAACCCCTATTTTTAGCGAAAGGGCTGAAAACATGACAACAACTATTTTTGACGAAATCAGAGCCGAAGGCGAAGCCAAAGGCGAAGTAAGAGGTAGAATTAAGGATGTTCTTAGAATACTCAATAAGAAATTCAAAAAAGTACCAGAATCTATTTTACAATCTGTCAATTCTTATACAGATGAGATTGCCTTAGATTCACTTTTTGAAAGTGCCTTAGATTGTGAAACACTGGAAGAATTTAAACGTGAACTCGTTAAATAGTTTTGTAGTGAGTAGTGTCACATGCGGATTTACAACCGTTTCGGCAATATTTCCGCAACAGTTATCTTAACATTTTCTGCTCGGACATTATTCTGCTCGAATTAGTTCAAAATAGCGACGTATCATTTGGCGTTGTCCCAGAGGAATAGGTTCTGATTCGAGAACAGTTTCTGCCATTTTATGATATTCTTGAAAAGAGGATTCCCGTTGTTCACGTACTATTTTTTCCTGAGGTGCTTCGCCTGAGTGGAACTTTTCGTATTCTGATTCGCCTTGCCCCAAAGTTCCGGTAATTTTTTGTTGTTCGCGTTGGCTGTCCAGTTGGGACGCTTCCCCAGATGTTGGATTACCTGCTGCGCCTGTTCCCCAATTCTTGTCCGCTAATTCCGATTTATTGGTATTGTCGCCGCCACTATTGGAATTATTAGATAACCCGCCGCTCCCATTACTCTCCGATTTACAAAGCCCCAGCAATGTCAATTTGCCTTCAAGACTATTACTGATCTCCTTACGAAGTGCTTGTCTGTTACATTCGGCAGAAAATTCATCAGTTCCTTCCCGTAACTTCTCCCCATCATTTTGTTCAAAACCTTCAGTTAATTTTTCTGTCGTCTCATGAAGTTTTTTTTGATTCCGATGATCCATGTTTTCAAGCGTTGTTCGCATCTGCTCGCCAACTGCTTTGCGTTCTTGTTTCGACATCGTTGCCATTGACTCCATATCGAATCGTTTAAACTCCTCCGACGCCTGAACATATTTTTCTTCACGCAATAAACGACTCATCTCACGAGTCGCCTCCGAAACACTCAACGCCTCCGCAACATCCTTCATCGAAAGATCAAACGTCTCCACCCGAAATTCATTCAACACCATACGTATCGCCTCTTCCATCTCTGAAAGTGTTGAAAGTGATGCTTTGGTGTCAGTTGACGATTCGTCAAGTTGTTTCACTAATTTTTGAAGTTCTCCAGAAAGTTCTTTGAGTTGCGTTGTTTCAGGATTTTTCTCCGCCAATTCTGCAATTTCTTCAACCAGTTCATTTTGAAGTGTTTCGGCAACCGCCGCTATTTCCGGCAATCGTGTTACAAAAACAACTTCGCTTCGCGATTGGAAATAAAACGGCAATATCAATCCCAACATCATTGACATACTAAATACAGAAATCGTATTCAAAAAATATTTCGGCAATCGGTAAGGAATTACCAATTTCGGTTCTACTCTGCAAGCGTAATTCGCCGCATCATCAAGTTGTAAGCGTTCCATAAGAGTCGGCTCAGAACTCATTAATAATTTTGTTGCCGTTAAAAGACGATCCTTAAAATGATAATACCGATCTGTTAAACGTGCAGATTCATAACTATCCATCGGCAAAAAAATTCCCGTAACCATGCCGACACAAATACCCAAAAATAGAATTAAAAAAAACAGTAAATACCAACCCAAATTAAAAAAATTCAAAAAAACAAAAATCTTAGACAATAATACAATCTCAAAAAAAATCACCACTATCGAACTCAACAAAAATCCCCAAAAAGCATCATCAATAATTTTTTGTATTCGTAACCGCCGTTGAACAATACCTAACGGTTGAAGAATTGTTTTGTTTTGTTTCGAATTGGTGTTGGAATTACTCGAATTTAAATTAGAAGAAATCATGTCTTGTATTCCTAAAATCGGTTTTAATAAAATATTACGAATATTATTGCGAAAATCTGCGTCATCTGCGGACTAAAAATTTACAAAATTTGCGGACTGAAAATAGACCGTTACGTTGTGTTACACTATGAAACGGTTTGTTCGTAACATTAAAATGTTTCAATTGCGTCGGCAACTTGTTGACGGATCTTGTAAATTCTTTTCGGATTCGGCAGTATTTTTGACGAAAACCGTCCCGTTGGTGAAGGGCAATTCACCAACGTTTTTGCCGATTCTAAAACCGCTTCCATTTTTGAAACATTTTTACCGGATTTTTTTGCCTTTGCGATGAGTTGTGCAAGCATGTAAAAATATTCAAAATCCTCTACTCCTTCGCGTGCTTGGGCAAACCGTACCGATGTAACAATTTTTTCCGAACCAATCGGTTGACCCGGATAGATCATGTAACCGTCGCCATTCGGATAACGAACCCAATAATATTCGTTCGGTGTGGAACTCTGATGAATATAGGCATGGGAACCGTATTGATACGGATCATACGTTAGCCACGCCGCGCCCCAAAATTCATACGCATCCGCTCCATACTTGAAACAATAATGAGGTAATAGCCGCTCAATCGCACAATACGGTGTGTCCAAACAAAGCATTCCGTCCGTTGTAAACCAAATTTTCGATCCATGATCCTTAATTTCGTTCATTTTTTCAACCGGCACAATACCGTAATGACCAATTCCCCAAATATTCAACGAATCCGCCCACTCTGAAACATAATGCCATGTACTCGAATAAATCGGAATTTTCGGATCAACTTCGTGAATCATCTCACAAACCGCTTTCATTTGAACAATAATATTCGGTGTCCAAAAATTCGGTTCGTCGGAAAGATACAACACGAATTTGTCCGACCAGCCCTTTTGTTTAACATGATTCCAAAATTCCCGAAGATAATTTTGATAACGTTTTTTATATTCAGGGCGAAGTTGCGAAAAATCCGCATCACTAAAAGGCCAATCTCCAGAATACGGTTGCTCCCCGAAAAATTGTTTCGGCGGATGTCCCCAACCAAAAACGTACAAAATCCATGGAGTATAAAGAACACGGACTTTTCGTTCATTAATATACCACGCAGCGGCTTTGTCAAATTCCGTCCAGTCGAACACAAATTTTCCATCTTTCCATTCCGCTTTCGGAGAAATATTGATCGTGTCCGGCGCAAGACGGTTATCGGTCATCAATTCGACAATCTCCTTATTGAAATGATTGATTGACTTTCCCCAATATTTTGAGCCGTTCGGTCCGAACCGAACATCATAAATTGCCGAAACATGATTTTCGTCCGGCAATGTAAATTTCCGAACAGTAAAACCGATTGGTTTTTCGTACACTGTTTTGCCGTTGTCAAGCAATTCGATTTTACTCAGATAATCTCCCGGCGGAGCATTTTTAGGAACTGACCATGTAATCCATGCGGCTTGTGTTTGATTTGGTTGCAAGGTCAATGTGTCTGTCGGTAAGAGCGGATCTCCCCAAAGACCCGACCAACCGTCACAACCCGACGCTGACAACGGCGTTTTACGATACCATTTTTCAATTTTTGTGTTATAATAATTTGTCGGATAATCAACCGGAACATAACCAACAACATTGATATCAAAATCGTTCAATATAAAATCAACATGAGGAACTTCCGAAGTGTTGTGAAAAACAAGGTGTTGCGGCGGCGTAACACGAATTTGAAGTTTTTTTGCGGTTCGGCTTCGGAATGCCAATTGAAGCGGTTCTTTTTCGTTACGTGCTGCTTCAAGATGAAGGAAATCCGGTATGGACTCGGTTTGTGACGGAATTGTTTGCGGAAACACTTTAACAACCGCCGGAACTTGCCACACAAACGGTTTATCATCTTGTAACGGATAATAACTTTCACGTTCTATTTGTTGTGCAAAAAGACCGTCGAATACCGAAATATTATCATGCCAAAGTGTTCCGGTGGAATTCATGGTCAGATGAATCATCATAAACCGTGCGTCCGGCGGTGTTTGGAATACTTCGGCAACACGTGTCCAATCGGTTGTTCCAGAAATATCATGATTGATCGAAGTCATTGAACCATTTTGTGTCAATTTGCCGTCTGCCGTGTGAAAATGCAAATGAATCCGCGCCGAAGCATTTTTCGTACGCAACCAGCCTTGTACAAGATAAGCACGATTCGGTTCAACAGAAACCTGTTGTGTCCAACCTCGCCAATGAACCGGAACATTTTCATCGACATCAAGCCGTGCGCAATATTTTCCGAAACGAACAATATCCGGCGAATTTTCGAGTGAATATCGTACACCTTCCGGCGGATTTTTATCGTTGCGCTGCCAATTGACCGGATAATTATCTTGCGATTCTTCTTCGAACTGCCCGTTTTTCACAAGATTCGGCAGATCAGCAAACGGATCAACAATCGCCTGCAACTCCGGATGTGCGGTGTCTGTTGCTTTACCGAGTGCGTTCTGCTGACTATTCAAACTGTCCGAAATTTTCGTTTCGTCAAATCGATAATAAACATTGAAATATTTAACCGTTTTAGCCGGAACAGTAATTCGGGCGGAAATCCGTTGATTTTCCGTATCAAGAAGAGTTACAGGAATACGTTTGCCTTCTTCGTCAAGAAACAAATCGGTTAATGTTCCCAAAAGTCCATGAGCCAATGTTCCCTGAAGTGTCATTAAAACCGGTGCATTGTTCATCGGTTTATCCGAAGTATTGATGATACGAAAAGTCGAACGGCATAGATAATCTTTGTTCGTGTCCAACCAAGCCGGATTGGCGGCAATAATTTTGTACGGAATATTTTGTATTTCGCCGACATGGATATTGGGCATGGTATCGACGATTGATTTGTCGAGAAAAATTTCGAGAGAAACGTTGTCGAACCATGCGGTTCCGGTTCCGTAAAGAACGGTTCCGATGGTTGCTATTTCGGATTCGGGCGGAGCGGTAAACTCAAAAACGATTTCTTTCCAATCAAAAGTTCCGTTTCCGGCTTCGCGTACGGAATTGATGAGTTGAGTATTTTTTTCGTTACCGACATGGATAAACCAACCGGCTCTGCCTTCAACATTTTCACCGCGAACCCATGCAGAAAACCGATATTTTGCGCCGCCTGTTACAGAAAAACCGTTTTGGCGTACCGCAAACCAACTTGATTCGGTTCCTTGTTTGATCACTGTCTTGAGCATTTTCGTACCGGAATACGGTTTAACAGTTCCATTGTTACCGGAATCTTCACTGATCCAAAAATTTTGGCGGTTTTCATCGTTTGGGTCGGTGTTCCAAGCGTCGGGTATTTCACTGTCGCCGAGTTCGAGATCACCGTTGAAAAAATTCGTTTTCTTCTCAAGATAGTCAGGAACAACTTCTGCTTTTTCGTTTCCGAAATAGATAAAGAAGTCCGCAGTTTTATGTGGTTCACAATCAACGGGAATAACAATATTCGCGTCTTGCGGCAATGAACCGGTCAAAAGTTGTTTTCCGGAGACAGAATAAACACCGAAAAGCAATTCCTGATTTTTTTCGTTTGTTACACGAATTTCATTGACATTTATTGTAATGTTATTAGGGAGATTATTGATGAGTTTCTCTAATCGGATGCAAGTGGGTTGACCGGACATTGGTATTTCGGTACGATTTTCAACGGACACAGGAATCCGGTACGTCCAAACGCCGCCGCCGTCAAAAACAAGCGATGTTGACCACGCAACCTCTTCCGCAAAAGAAAATGTTCCGAAAACAAAAAACAATACAGTTAATAAAATTCGTTTCATTTTTAGTTAAAGTTTGTAGTTAATAGTTATACTTTTACCTTACCATTATTTATTTTTTTGATATTTCAGTTTCAGTGTAATTTTTGTTTTCCTCTCATCCCTGCGGGACTAATAAAAATTAAATCACATAATCTCTGCTGAAAATTACAAAAAAAATAATTTATGACAATATGATGTTTACTTGCTTCTAACGAAAATTCCACTGAAGGCAACTTCTGAAAACTTCGATAAAAGATTATTTTATTCGAATTGAGACGATTTAAGCCTGTCAAAAAATAGTTTTTAGAAGTCCCTTGAAATTAAAATCATAGCGGAAAATTTGGCATTTTCAAGAGATTGCGATTTGGACAAGGATAAACAACAATAGAATCAAAATTATATTTTTGTAAATAATTCCCAAAACAATTCAACAAGAAATAAATATCTATTCAAAAAGTAAGCGACCTTTCTCCGAAAGATCGCCTACCTTTTAAATTTTCATGAATAGTTACAAAATTTCTACGGTTGTAGATCGCTTTGCACATTGCATAAAATGCTTGTGTCGATAATGACATTACAAATTTTTGTAATATTTCAGTAGATTTTTGGTCCACAGATTTTCGCAGAGAGATGCTGATTTTTTTGTCCGATAGTTACACAAATAGATGCCGTTTTTTTTCTGCGAAAATCTTTCGTAAAATCGATAAAAATCTATTGACAAAATTAAAAACAGACGATATACTTTATATAACAATTGATAATCAAACCAACTCGCAACAAAAAAACGATGAAAAAACTTAAAATTTATCTGGATACTTCCGTAATTTTAATGCGTGATAATTCGACGCGTGGAATTGTAACAAGTGAATTTTTGAAAAAAGTTGCCCAAAGTAATCATAGTTTTATAATTTCAGAAGTTGTGGATTTTGAAATTAAAGATACAACCGAAACACAAAAAGAGGAAAATATAAATTTCTTAAAAAAATTAAATTGTCAAACGCTTCCTTACAGTAATGAATCACATAATCTTGCATGGACATATATTATTGAGGGTGTTTTAACCGAAAATCATTTTGATGATCTTTTACATGTTGCTTATGCAACAGTTTATGAATGTGATATGATAGTTAGTTGGAATAGAAAACATGTTGCGAAGCAGTCAAAAATACAAAAAATAAATGCTTGCAATATAAAAAACAATTATTGTGCAATTACAATTTTTACACCGGCAGAATTTTTAATTCATTTTTGAAAGGACAATACAATGGAAAACAATAATAATGTTCTTAGAGAGATTCGACGGATTCGACGGAAACATTACGAAGAAACCAAAAACATGTCTCTCAATGAGCGAGCTGAGTATTACCACCAAAAATCCCAGGAGTTTCGGAAGGAGCTTGCCGAACACACACAAAATCATGAAAAGACCAATACCGCGCAATAAATTATTGAAGTGAGTTAAGAAGCAGAGAAAACAGCAGTGAATTACCGGAAATTATTAAAAAAACGTAATATATCAGTGGAATTATTATTTTTATGCGTTGTTCCGTTCCTCCTCGTCCTGAAAGGACAATAAAAAAATTAAAAAATCTTGACCTAACTCGAATGAGGACAAATTCTTAGTGCAATAATTCTTGGAAAACAAATAAGGAACATCCGTTGACAATTGACAAAAAACAGCTGGCAGAAAACTAAAACCAGTTGGAAGAGAACAAAAAACAACGTTATTACTCTTCATTCTCCACTCTTCATTCTCCACTATCCACTCTCAACTATCAACTCTCCACTACTCCCTAATTAACTATTGACAATTCGTTTTGGGGTTATTACGATGATAGGAGTTTTTGGGAAATATTGCCGGAAAGGTAGGACGGATTCGCTGGAACTTTTAGAAGAAATTACTGAACAAGAAATAATTACGTTCTATTTTTCGATGATATTGGTAACTCTTCAGTCGCCTTTTCATTTTTCTACTTTACCCCGAAAGGAGTGAGTTGCGTCGTTTCGGCGAAAGGCAGCCAGCCATAAGAGTGGGGAGTGCCGCATACGGAATGATAACCAATTGTACCATTGAGTCAAAATTACCCTGCCCAATCTTCAAGTTTTTTACCTTATAACAAATTCAATGTCTGACCTTAATAACCAAAATTCCGAATCATCTTGTTGTTGCCGTGTTCGTCCGGCAGAACCGGAAAAAGAGAACACTAATAATTCTTACGGTAATTATTGCAATAATCTTTATGAGGTTTGCGAACCTTATTTTATT
The DNA here is from genome assembly GCA_031283515.1 of Planctomycetaceae bacterium. GTDB lineage: Bacteria > Planctomycetota > Planctomycetia > Pirellulales > Thermoguttaceae > WRKP01. The sequence continues at coordinate 2,503 of JAITBS010000434.1, read as the reverse complement.
GCCATTTCGGGGTTATCTCTTGTGATTAGTTTTTTTCACTTCTTCCATGCACCGTTTGATTTGGCATGGACGGCAGTTTTGCTTTGCGGAACACCGATTTTTATTGAAGCAGTGAAAACATTATGGAAAAACCGGATTTCAGTTGAGGTTCTTATTTCAACAGCAATACTCGCAACAATAATTGCCGATCTTTTTTTTCCGGCAGATGCGGATCATCATTCGTACCTTTTTGCCGGCGGTGAAGTGGCATTTATTATGGCGTTGGGTCATTGTCTTGAGGAGTGGACGGTTTTGCGTGCTCGAGCCGGTATTGAAAATCTTGTTCGTATGACTCCGCAAACCGCTCGGAAATGGGATGGAGTGACGGAGTCGGTGGTGCCGGCAAGCGAAATACTGTGTAATGATTTACTGCGGGTATTGCCCGGAGAAACGGTTCCTGTGGACGGAGAAATTGTATCGGGTAACACGTCAATTGACCAATCATTGTTAACCGGTGAATCCTTACCGGTTGATCGATTTGAGGGTGATGCGGTTTTCGGCGGAACAATTAATTGTTTCGGCTCTTTCACAATGCGTGCCACACGGGTTGGTGAGGATTCTTCGCTTGCCCGAATGATTCAACTCGTCCGAAATGCAGAACAAAAAAAGGCTCGAATCGAACGTATTGCTGATCGTTGGGCGTCTTTTTTAGTTCCGATTGCGTTACTGACGGCGGTTGCGGTGGGAGTGATAACTTATCTTGTGTTGGGGCAAGCCGAAGAATCCTTACGACGGGCGGTTACGATTCTAGTGGTTTTTTGTCCTTGCTCCTTAGTCTTGGCAACCCCAACCGCCATTATTGCCGCTATCGGTAACGCCTCACGTTATGGAATTTTAATTCGTTCCGGTGAAGCGTTGGAACGGCTTGGAACAGTTAATGTGTTGGCGTTTGATAAAACCGGAACATTAACTCATGGTCAATTACGTTTAACAGCGGTGCAATCTTTTGATAATGAATATGATTCCAATGGAGTTTTAGCGTTAGCGGCTTCGGTGGAAATGTTATCGGAACATCCGTTAGCGTCGTGTATTGTCAAAGCGGCTGAGGCGAAACATTTGGAACTGGAGCGGACTTCTGAATTTGAAATGTTTCGTGGTGAGGGAATTACGGTCTGTTTGGCGGGAGTATCGGCGGGAGACCGAGTTTTTGTGGGTAATGACCGAATGTTAAAACGTTACACGCTGGAGCTGTCCGACTTTCAAAAAACACAAGCGGAAGAACGTTTTAAACAGGGAGAGACTGTCGTGTGGGTTGCTCATCAGAGTCGAGATCGGCTGGAAACGACGGTGATTGGTTTTCTTGCTCTTGCCGACACAATTCGTGAAACCTCAAAAATGTCAGTGGAACAAATTCAAAACGGAGGAGTCGAAGTCATGCTTTTGACTGGTGACAATGATCGATCTGCTCAAAATATTGGGGAACAATCGGGGATTACAAATATTCGTTCTAATTTGTTGCCGGACAACAAAGTGGCGGTTATTGAGGAGATGCAACATCACGGTTTTTCGGTTGGCATGGTTGGTGACGGTCTGAACGATGCGCCGGCACTGAAAACGGCTAATGTTGGAATTGCGATGGGGCGGGTTGGAAGTGATTTAACGGTGGATGCTGCTGATATTGTGTTGATTGGCGACGACATTTCACGTCTGCCGTTTCTGGTGCGTCTGGCACGAAAAACAAAACGGACAATTATTACCAACATTGGTTTATCAATGAGTATCAACGTGGTTGCTATTTTATTAGCTTCGAGTGGACTGATGGGACCGGTTGTGGGCGCGCTGGTACACAACGCCGGTTCTATTCTGGTTGTTCTTAATGCGTCGTTTATCCTAAATATCCGACGCGAAACCATTTCCCTTTAACCTGCCCATTATCTCGATCAATAATTTTTACGTAAACTCTTCACATAAAATTTGTAAATATTTATTGATGATGAGTTTTTGAAAAATTAGACGTGAGAAGTTACACTGGTCGTTTAATATTTAGTAACAGTTCACACAGAAATAAATAACGTGTAGGAAACTCAGGAAGTAGGTAATATTTCACCGAAATACTATGTCATCAACTTAGCATCCAACGAATACGTTGGCGGCGGAACAACCTCCAGATGAACCCAATTCACTACCAGGGTTACGTTGGCATGATGGTCGTTCCCTTTTTTCGCAATATTTTTCGATTCTACCCTAAAATATGCGGTCAAGACGATAGCGTTCCTTCTAAAAATAAATTTCTACATGAGTTTTTTTGGGGAAAAAGCAAAAACAAAACAAAATCCCTGTTGACGTTTAATGTTGTTTTGTGTCTAAATTGGACTCGTTTAAACCGTATTACGTTTTATTTACCATGTTGTCATGGTAAACGCATAACGGTTATTTCACGGAAACCTTACAAAATAAGGAGTCTGAAATGGAAAATGTATTGAAATGTTTCGTTGTGTTTTGCTGGAATTTTTTGGTGAAAATT